>CAJJBS010000025.1 GCA_905182385.1 Fidelibacterota bacterium TCS55 | reverse complement strand
ATAATATATATTATGTATAATTAAGTATATTATAATTTTACTTTACAACTATATTAACAATACGCCCTTCTATATAAATTTCTTTGATTATAGTAACGTCTAGTAAATATGGAATAATTATCTTATTAGATTTAACTCTAATCAACACTTCCTCTTTAGATATATTAATTGGTATTAAAATTTCAGATCTTCTTTTACCATTGATTTGAATTGCAATAGATATTTCATCTGATATCAAATATTTATTATCAACAATTGGCCACTTAACAAATGACAGTTCATTAGTTTGACCTAAAGAATTCCATAATTCTTCTGCTAAATGCGGCACAAATGGATTTATTAAGACTATGAATGATTTTAAACAATTTATATTTATATGCTTCAAACTATGTAAATGATTAGTAAAAACCATGAATTCAGAAACACATGTATTAAAATGTAATTGATCTAAATTTTTAGTTACACGTTTTATCATTTGATGTAATAATTTCAGTGTTTCTTTATCAGCCTCAATTATAGATACTTTATGAGACAATAAGCCATTTGAATCAATAATAATATTCCACAATTTATTTATAAACCTTGAGCAACCCTGAAGTCCTTTAGTATTCCAAGGTTTTGCTTTATCTAATGGGCCCATAAACATTTCATACAAGCGCATTGAATCTGCCCCATACATATCGACAGTTTCATCTGGATTTATAACATTTCCTTTAGATTTACTCATTTTAGTACCATCTTCACCAAGAATCATACCTTGATTGAATAGTTTTTTAAATGGTTCTTTATAAGTGACATGGCCTAAATCATATAATACGTGATGCCAAAATCTTGAATAAAGTAAATGAAGGACTGCGTGCTCTGCTCCTCCAACATATAAATCTACGGGCATCCAATATTTTTCTTTATCATTCGACCATGGTTTCAAAGAATTTTTAGGGTCTATATATCTTAAAAAATACCAGCAAGATCCAGCCCACTGAGGCATTGTATTTGTTTCTCTAAGTCCAATAATATTACCATTTGAATCATTAACTTCGACCCAATTTTTTATATTAGCTAAAGGAGACTCTCCTGTTCCAGCAGGTTCATACTTTTCAACTTCTGGTAATAAAAGTGGTAATTCATCTTCATCTAAAGGTTTAATTTTATTTTGAATATGAATTATAGGTATAGGCTCACCCCAATATCTTTGTCTTGAGAATAACCAATCTCTTAATTTGAAATGAACAGTCCTCTTTCCTTTTTCTTCTATTTCAAGCCAGTCAATAATTTTATTTTTAGCTTCATCTATATATAAACCATCTAAAAAACCACTATTAATTGCTGGTCCGTTTCCAGTGTATGCTTCTCCTTCAAAATTTTCAGGAGTATCAACAGTTCTTACGATAGGAAGATCAAACTTTTTTGCAAAATCATAATCTCTTTGATCTTGGCCAGGCACAGCCATAATGGCTCCAGTTCCATAACTCATAATCACATAGTCTGAAATCCAAATTGGTATTTTTTTATTATTTACAGGATTTACTGCATATTCACCGATAAAAACACCTGTTTTTTGTTTATTTAGTTCAGTCCGATCTAAATCAGATTTCTTAGATGCTTCTTCTGAATATTCTTTAACAGCTGATTTTTGTTCATTTGAGACTAATTTTTCTACTAGAGGATGTTCAGGAGCTATAACCATATACGTAGCACCAAATAAGGTATCAGGACGTGTAGTAAAAACTGTTAAAGATTCATTTAATAACGGTAGTTTAAAATTAACATTAGCTCCTTCTGATCTACCTATCCAATTTCTTTGAAGTTCTTTAATACTATTTGGCCAATCAAGATCATCAAGGCCATCAAGGAGCGAATCTGCATATTTTGTAATTTTTAGCATCCATTGTCTCATAGGGACTCTGTAAACCGGATGGCCTCCAATATCTGACTTACCATTAACAACTTCTTCATTTGCTAACACAGCTTTTAATTCAGGGCACCAGTTAACTGGAACTTCTGATTCATAAGCTAATCCTTTATTATATAACTGTAGAAATATCCACTGAGTCCATTTGACATATTCCGGATCAGTAGTATTTATTTCTCTATCCCAATCATAAGAGAAACCAAGCATTTTAATTTGCCTACGGAAATTTTCAATGTTTTCTTTTGTAGTAATTGAAGGGTGAGTGCCAGTTTTAATGGCATATTGCTCTGCTGGTAGCCCAAAGGCATCCCAACCCATAGGATGGAGTACATTTAGTCCTTCATGTCGTTTATAGCGAGCAATAATATCAGTAGCTATATATCCTAACGGATGACCAACATGCAAACCAGATCCAGATGGATATGGAAACATGTCTAAAATATAATATTTAGGCTTGTCAGATTTATCGCTTGCAGCAAAAATTTTATTATCATTCCAATGATTTTGCCATTTTAGTTCTATTTTTTTATGAGAGTATGTCATTTGTAATATTAACTTATTTGAATGTCTTGTAAATAGATAGTAATTCTTATTAAAAACTTATAAAGTTTGTTTACATATTCGCTAGAGTTAGTTAGTCATATGACATATTTAATCAAAATAAAGCTACCAATAAGTAAAATCATAAATATGATTGCCAATAAATTAAAATATTTATCAATAAAATCACGCATTGGTTCGCCAAATTTCCAAATTAAAATGCTTAAAAGAAAAAATCTTGCAGATCGACTTAATGTAGAGGCTATAACAAAAAAGATAAAATTGATATCAAAAGCTCCAGCTGAAATAGTGATTACTTTAAATGGAATTGGCGTAAATCCAGCTGTAAAGACAATCCAAAAGTTCCATACTTCGTATTTTGATTGAATTGAATAAAATATTTTAGATGTGAAGCCTGGTATTATATCAAAAAATAAATTAGCTAACCAAGAAAATTCGTTGACTCCCTCCCACCATAGGAAAGATCCAATAAAATAACCTAAAACAGCGCCTAAAACTGAACCGACCGAACAAATAAATGCAAAATAAAAAGCTTTTTCTCTTAAACCAAGAGCTAGAGCAATTAACAATATATCAGGAGGAATTGGGAAAAAAGATGCTTCTGCGAATGCCATTATGAAAAGCATCAAAGGACCATGTTTAGAACTTGACCATTTTAAAACCCAATCATAAAGATCTTTTATCCATTTCATGTTATTCTAAATTATTTTTAATATTAAAATATAATGAATCATACCTTATATTAAGTGAATCAGTAACTACAATTTTCCAATCACCTGTTCGTTTATTATTTACATTGATATAACTCCAGGTTCGCCAATTATAAGACCAACCAATATTCATACGTATTTTAGAGATTAATTTATTATTTTGATACCAATTATGAAAAATTACATTACCATTATTTTGATTTTCAATAGTAGTCAAACAATAAATTCGTCCATCTTCTACATAAAAAGTTGAGTCTATGTTTATAAGCTCTCTATTTTTCACATCTCTACCCAATTTAAAATATTTTATTTTTACAAGGTTCTTATTTAAAATTTGTTCTTTATTATCTTTGGCTTGAGCAATTGAAACATCTTTCATATTATTTCTAATATTTTTCGTTAACAGAGAAAATTTATTATCAGATAACTTAACATTGACTTTTGGAGCTTTCAATGATTTTAAACTTTTATCAGAATCAACAGTCTTTATTTCATTTTCTAAAGTAATTCCAGTTATATCTTTAGTAATTATTGGATCAATATTATTTGTTAATATTGAATTATCGATATTAGTTGAATCATAAATTAAAAAAATTAAATAGATTATATATACACCGCACATTATTGCAGCAAACTGCTTTAGTTTTTGCCAAATCGTAATAGTGACCAATAAAACAAATACAAAAGTTGTTTGAAAAAATGCTGTATCAAAAATAAATGTATCAAACATAGATTAATAATTTAATTTGTATTCATATTAAATGAATAGTTTAATGATCTTATTATAATTATTGTTTGATTGCTTTGATTTATGGATATTCTTGGCCAATATTTCTAAGGAAAACAATGAAAAATTCAACTTTAATATTTTTAGTAAGTTTATTTATAATCTCATGTAGTGATGATTCAATCAAAGAATCGTCAATAAAAAGATTTGAGAATCATATTGACTCTGTTAGTTATGCAATTGGCTTAGATGTTGCAATGAGGATTGAAGAACAATTTAAAGATATTGATCACGATATGCTTTCAAAAGCTATAGATGATTATACTGCTGGGAATGAACTCTTTCTTTCTGATAAAGAAAGATTAGCTGTTATTAAAAAATACAACGACATAACTGTTCCTAAGTATAAAATGGATAAAGAGAAACTTAATATTATTGAAGGTGGTAAATTTTTAGATGAAAACCTAAAAATAGACGGAGTAATTGAACATAGAAGCGGAATTCAATATAAAGTTATTAAAGAAGGTTCTGGGCCAAAACCAATGGAAAATGAAAGTGTAGAAATTCATTATACAGGAAAATTAATTGATGGAACAAAATTTGATAGTTCATATGATAGAGGTGAACCTGCAGTTTTTCCTGTAAGTCGTGTAGTACCAGGATTTTCTCAAGGTCTTCAACTAATGAATATTGGTAGTACTTACCAACTTTTTATTCCTGGTCATTTAGGTTATGGACAAGGTGATGGACCTGGTGGTCCTATGGCAGTAATGATATTTCAAGTTGAGATGTTAAATATAATTAATGAACCACCACAACCAATTAACTAGATATATTTAGTAAAAAATAAGATTATAAAAGCTAAAAAAAGTTGCATATAAACTTATAAGACTGACGTAAGCCCGTAACTACAAACTTCTCTTAATAGCAAGAAGGGTCTAATCAGGTATGTTTATTCACTTTAATGGTATTTTATACTTCAGATCGAAGAAGTTCATGATTTGATGAATAATCACTGATTTTATCATCTTTTATTTCAATAATTCTTGTTGCTAGTGATGATATGAATTCTCTGTCATGACTTGCAAAGACTATAGTCCCTTTAAATCTACTTAAAGCTAGATTCAAAGACTCTATCGACTCCATATCAAGATGGTTAGTTGGCTCATCTAAAACAATAACATTTGGTTTTTGTAAAATAATTTTACCGAATATCATGCGCCTTTTTTCACCACCCGATAAAACTTTAATTGATTTATCAATGTGATCTTGTGAAAAGAGTAATCGCCCAAGGGTTCCTCTTATTACTTGCATGTCATCGTCTTTCTGACCCCATTTAGCCATCCAATCAATAAGTGAAATATCATATTTGAATTCTTCATTATGGTTTTGAGCAAAATATCCAATATTTACATTTTTGTTCCATGTAACTTTACCAGAGTCAATTTTTAAATCATTCATAAAACATCGAAGCAATGTGGACTTCCCTATTCCATTATTACCTATAACTGCAATTCGTTCACCAGATTCAATATTAACAGAAAACTTTTTAATAACTTCTAAAGTATCAAAACTTTTATTTAATTTTTCTACTTCGAGAGCAGAATTATACACTTTTTTATCTTGATCAAATTTGATAAATGGGTATACACGGCTAGATTTTTTAACATCATCGAGTTTAATTTTTTTCAGTTGATTTGCTCTAGAAGTTGCCTGCTTAGCTTTAGAAGCATTCGCAGAGAACCTTCTAACGAAAGATTCTAACTCTTTAATCTTAGCTTCTTTTTTAGTGTTCTCATTTGTGAGTAGTGTTTTAGATAATGCAGATTCAACCATGAAAAAATCATAATTTCCATTGTAAATCTGAAGTTTTCCATAGTCAAGATCTACCATATGCGTACATACGTTATTTAAAAAGTGTCGATCATGAGAAATGACAATCATCATGCTATCTCTATCTTTTAATGTTTCTTCAAGCCATGAGATATTATCAAGGTCTAAATTATTAGTTGGCTCATCTAAAAGTAAAACATCAGGCTCACCAAATAAAGCTTGAGCTAGTAAGACTTTTAATTTCCTTTCTGGCGAAACATTTTTCATTAATAAAGATTGCTCTTCAATAGATATTCCTAATCCAAGTAGTAATTCACCAGCATCCGACTCTGCGCTATATCCATTCATATCTGCAAACTCAATTTCTAAGTTTGAAACTTTTAAGCCTTCCTCTTCTGTCATTTCATCAAGAGCGTAAATACGATCTCTTTCTTTTTTAATAGACCATAATTTTTTATGCCCCATCATCACACAATCCATAACATTTGTTTCTTCAAATGCAAATTGATCTTGAGACAGCATTGATACACGTCTATCTTTTTGAATACTAACATTTCCAGAAGTTGGATCTAAATCACCTGAAAGAACTTTCATGAAAGTTGATTTACCCGAACCGTTAGCACCTATTAATCCATAAACATTTCCTTTTGAAAAAGTTATAGAGATATCCTCAAAAAGAGGTTTTTGACCGAATTGAACTGTTATTCCGCTAGCTGTTATCAATGTAAGATCCTAAATAGTTATTTAAATAAATGATAGTTGAAATAAATAGAGAGAGTAAAATAAAATAAAATCACTCAATTTAAGCGCTAAGTTTAATGAAAGACTAGTTAATGGTAAAGATAAGAAATTATAAATTTTTTACATTCACTAATCCTACATAAAAAGTTAGTGAAAAAATGATGATTATTGTTTGTAAATATCTGTAAACGAGAGTAATTAAAAAGTCGGGGCGACAGGA
>CAJJBS010000024.1 GCA_905182385.1 Fidelibacterota bacterium TCS55 | reverse complement strand
TTATTCCGCCAATTATAAAAAGTTCTAGTTTGAAGAATAATGTTATAAGTAAAGAATTATTAACAGAGTATGATATATGGGAGTTCTTAAAAAACGAACCGAAAGAATTAGAAGTAATTAGAATGTTTGGTGCTCCAGATTCAGTTTGGGTAAGCGATAATCAATCTTACTATATTATGTATTATTTTCAATCGTCTCTTCAGGATTATAATTTTATTGAACTAGATACTAAATCAAGAAAAGTAACTGGTTATGAATGGGATGAATAATAAATAGGATTAATAATGAATAAAACTTCATCCGTTGAATATTTAGGTGAGCTTAGGACAAGATTAATCCATTTTGAATCAGGAGATACGTTATTTACTGATGCTCCAAAAGATAATGAAGGTAAGGGTGAAGCTTTTGCTCCAACAGATTTAGTAGCGACTGCTCTTGCTAGTTGTATGATATCGATAATGGGGATAAAAGCCCGTAAAAATGAAATTGATATAGTTGGAACTAAAGCTGAAATTTTAAAAGTAATGAAATCTAGTCCTCGACGAATTTCTAGAATAGAGATTGAAATTACTTTCCCTAAAAGCTATAATGATAAAAATAAAAAAATGCTTGAGCGAGCTGCTATAACATGCCCTGTTGGAAAAAGTCTTCATAATGACATCGAACAAAAGATTACTTTCAAATATAAATGACATTCTGTGTTGGATTCATTTTAGTCTAAGACTAAGTTTTAATTATAATTATGGCCTCCCAATTCAAACTAGCTCCCTCAATTTTATCTGCTGATTTTTCAGATCTTAAATCGGCATTAACTCAATGTGAATCTGGAGGAGCTCATTGGATTCATATTGATGTGATGGATAATCAATTTGTTCCTAACTTAACAATTGGTCCCCCAGTTGTTAAATCTTTAAGACCAAAAACAAATAAATTTCTGGATGTTCATATGATGGTGATTAATCCTGAGAATCTTGTGGAGTCTTTTGCAAAAGCAGGTGCAGATATGATTACTTTCCATATAGAAGCAACAAATGATGTCCAATCTGTTATTGATTTAATTAAAGCGACAGGAACACAAGTTGGCTTATCTATAAAACCATCAACTGAGCTTTCAGAAATTGAGCCATTTTATGATCAACTTGACCTTATTTTAGTTATGAGTGTAGAGCCTGGATTTGGGGGGCAAGGATTTATTGAAAGTTCAATCGATAGAGTAAGAAAAATTAAAGTAAGACTAAAAGAACTTTGCCTTCAAGATAGAGTATTAATTGAAGTTGATGGAGGAATTAAATTGCATAATGCTAAAAATGTAATTGATGCAGGTGCTGATGTTTTAGTAGCGGGTTCTGCTGTCTTTGGAACAGATGATCCTGCTCAAACTATTAAAGATTTTTATAATTTATAAACAATAACAAATGCGAACTTATTTAGAGATTAAGACTTTTTTTGAATGGACAAATGAAGAACAAAACCAGTTTGCTTTAGCTGTAACCAAAGGTTTGATTTTAGATATGGTTAGAAAAGCAAACTCAGGTCATAGTGGCGGACCAATGTCTTCTGCAGATTTCACTCAAATTCTTTTTACTGAATATTTAAACTTCGACCCAAAAGATCCTGAATGGTTTAATAGAGATCGTTTTGTATTATCTGCTGGTCATGAATCTGCTTTAATTTATTCAATTTTAACTCAGTTGGGTTGGCTAAATATAGAAGATATTCAAAATTTTAGACAACTTCATAGTCGTACTCCGGGGCATCCTGAAGTAGAGATTCCTGGAATAGAAGCAACGACGGGTCCTTTAGGCCAAGGGTTTGGTATGGCAGTAGGTATGGCTACAGCTGAATCAATGTTAAGATCAAGAATTGGTGAGCTAATTGATCATTTTACTTATGTAGTTGCGGGAGATGGTGATTTTCAGGAGCCTGTATTATTAGGTTCTGCATCAATGGCTGGCCATTGGGGACTCTCTAGATTAATTGTCTTTTATGATTCAAACAATGCACAAATATCTGGAAAAGTTGAGAGATCTGATTCAACAAATTATGCCCAAGTTTTTGAGGGGTTTGGCTGGCATGTTCAAGAGATTGATGGGCATAATCATGCACAAATTCGAGAAGCTTTAGAAAAAGCTCAAGTCGTTGATAGACCCAGTTTAATAATAGGAACTACTATTATGGCTAAGGGCTCTGCGACAATGGAAGGTGACCATGAAACGCATGGAGCACCTTTACCTCAAGATGAAATAAATAAAACAAAAGAAAAACTTGGATTACCTCCTGATTCATTTTATTTACCACTTGAAGTTGTTTCTCATTTTCAGAACAGATTCCAACATTTAGAAGAAAAAGTAAATGATTGGAATGGATCTTTGACTAAATCTTGTAAAGATAAAAGTTTTAAATCACTCTGGGATAAAACAGTTAATGATCAATTAGAAGATATTAAACTTCCTAGATTTGAAAGAGGTACCTCTGTAGCCACAAGGAAAGCTTTTGGTGTAACGCTAGATGAGTTTTCAGAGCAAATGCCTTCCCTTGTTGGAGGCTCTGCTGATCTTGAGCCTTCAAACTATACTGGCAATTTTGCAAAAAGATATGGTGACTTTAATAAAGATAATAGATCAGGAAGAAATTTAGCTTTTGGAGTAAGAGAGTTTCCTATGGCAGCGGCAATGAATGGTATTGCATTGCATGGAGGTTTAATTCCTTTTGGTGCCACTTTTCTTGTTTTTGCTGACTATGAGCGCCCAGCTTTAAGATTAGCTGCTATTCAAAACTGTAGAGTTATTCACGAATTTACTCATGATTCTTTTTGGGTTGGAGAAGATGGGCCAACTCATCAACCTATAGAGCATGCAATGGCTCTTAGAGCCATCCCAAACCTTAATGTCTTTAGACCCGCGGATGCACAAGAGACTGTAGCTTGTTTTAAAATGGCAATTGATCAAAAAGATTCACCAAATGCTTTACTTTTAACTCGCCAAGGAGTAAAAGTCCTTGACCAAAGTATGGAAAAAACAAATGATGGAGTTTCTAAAGGAGCATATGATGTCACTAACTGTGATAGTCCAGATCTTATTTTATTAGCAACAGGTTCTGAAGTTGGACTTGCCATGGAAGTAGTCCAATTAATGAAAGATAAAAATATACGCGTAGTAAGTATGCCATGTTGGGAAATATTTGAAAAGCAGTCAGATGATTATAAGAATTTATTGATTCCTAAAAGAGGATCAATGAAGATTTCAATTGAAGCTGGTATTACTATGGGTTGGGATAAATATATTGGATCAAATGGTTTAAGTATTGGATTAGATCACTATGGGGCATCAGCTCCGGGAAAAGATTTAGCTGAAGAATTTGGCTTTACTGCAACTAAAGTTGAAGCTAAAATTCGTAAACATTTAAATAAACTATTATGAACATTCATGTTGCGACAGATCATGCTGGCTTGGAACTAAAGAATTCAATCAAAGATTACCTTATTAATAATGGTCACAATGTAACTGATCATGGTGCTCATGAGTATGATGCCTTAGATGATTACCCAGATTTCATTTTCCCTTGTGCGCATGCAGTTGCTGAAGACTCATCCAGTCGTGGGATAATTTTAGGAGGATCTGGTCAAGGTGAAGCTATGGCTGCAAATCGTGTTAAAGGAGTTAGAGCTGCAGTCTTTTATAATGGACCTAGTGAGATTGTTAAACTTTCTAGGGAACATAATAATGCAAACATACTTTCCTTAGGTGCTCGGTTTATGACTGAAGATGAAATATATACTATTCTTGAAATGTGGCTTTCTGAACCATTTGGTGAAGGTCGACATCAAAAAAGAATTGATAAGTTAGATCACTAGCTTTTATTTATAATCCCTTCTAAATCGTTACGTGTATTCATATTTGTAAATTCTTTTTGATTTTCATCTATTTGTACATAATTAGTATTTATTAATTGTAATAGGTCAAGAACTTTTAGATTATCTTTTTCAAGCTCTTTTTTAATATCTGATTGAATTCTATTATTATAAAACGCACAAACAGGGTTGCTTCTTTTATTAATAATTGGAACTATAGCATCAGCTGACTTATTTCCACTATTCCAAATTCTCTGAATCATTTTAGAAGACATTAATGGTAGGTCACATGATATTATGAAATTCCACTTTTCTTTACTGTGACTTAAAGCTGTATAAATTCCATTTAGAGGTGTTTGAATTTTTTCTATTTCATCTTTAATGAATGGATACTCAATTTGAGTATAATCTGACTTACCAATTATATATCGTTTTTTAAAAACTTTACATATTTCCCATGTATGGTCGATTAAACGAACGCCCTTTAGTTTGGCTTCCCATTTTGGACTGCCAAAACGTTTGCTTAAACCTCCAATTAAAATATACGCATTTGCTTTAATTTTTGT
>CAJJBS010000023.1 GCA_905182385.1 Fidelibacterota bacterium TCS55 | reverse complement strand
TTAGGGCAACTTCGTTCTTCTTTGCCAGAGAGAACACTGCCTATAAATAGCCAAGGTTTATCTCAGGTAAGAATTCTTCCTTTATTAGATAGTAGCAGACTTAATATGAATCATAGTTTTAATATCAGTATGATGAGTGCTGGTAATCAATCTATGACAATGGGTGCTTATACTAATCAAATGAATTATATGCTGAAAGATAATCTATTTTTATCTACTCAATTTAGCCTAGCATCACCAATGGGAGGAATGAATCCATATGCAAATAATGGATTAAATGGAGCCCAGCTATATTATGGTGCAAGTTTAGACTATAAGCCGATGAAAAACTTATTCCTAAAATTATCATTGAATAATTACCCGCGAAATAATTACGGAAGACCGTTAAATCGCTTTTATAATATTCGTTAGTGGGAAAGTTAAAAAGTCTAAACATCTTTAATTTTCTTTCTACCTCTAGTAGAAAAAAAACTCGTGCTGTAAAAACACAAAAGATGGGCGTCATTAATTCAGCAATCGCTATTCTTTCTTTGTTGCTCGTTGCTTTTATTTTTTCATTTTCAGAGAGACAAACTCAATCAGGTGTTCCTATAGAAGTTAGATTCCCAACTATGAATGATGCTCCAAAATTAGCAACTGAAATTTATGAAGCAAATCCAGTTATGGATATTCAAATTGAAATTTTAAATGGTTGTGGTGAACCTGGTATCGCTGCCAAATTTTCAGATTTTTTAAGAAATATTAGAGTAGATGTAGTTAGATCTGAGAATGCAGATCATTTTGACTATGATAAAACTATACTTATTCAACGAAATGAGAATATTTTTGGAATGAAACATGTAGCAAGTGCTCTTGGCTTTGATATCAATAATTCAAATCAAGTAATTACAGCTGCTGATCCTAATCTAGATGTCGACATAACTTTAGTTATTGGAAAAGATTTTAGATCAATTTCATCTATTAAATCATATCTAAATAACTAATAAATTAATTTGCCATCTTCTTCAACTCCTAATGCTGTCACTTCAAGTGACCTAGCTAATCAAATTTCTAAATATGCTTTGGCTAAAAAAGCTGAAAACGTAATTAGTATAAATGTGGAAAAACTTACAAGTTTTACAGATCAATTTGTAATATGCTCAGCAGATACAGATATTCAGGTAAAAGCAATTGCTGATAGCATTAGAAGGAGTACAGATCATAAACCTATTAGAATTGAAGGTTATGAACAATTAAATTGGGTTTTACTTGATTACATTGATGTTATTGTACATGTATTTAAAACAACTGAACGAAACTATTATAATATTGAAAAGCTTTGGGGTGATGCACCAAAAATAGAATATAATGATGAAGATTTTATCTCTATTAAATCAAACTCTGATTAAAGCTCTTTCAACTCTAGGTTACCCAGATAAAGAGATTAAACTCTCTCCATCTAAAAACCCTGAATTTGGAGATATTTCTACAAGTCTACCCTTAATTTTAAGCAAAGAACTAAAAATAAATCCAATGCAAATTGGAGAAGAGATTAAAAAAGTCATCAATCAATCAGAGGCTATGATTGATAATATTACAGTTACGAATCCAGGGTTTATAAATTTTAAAATTAGTTCTTCCTACTATTATCAAGTTCTTAGTGACATTCTTTCTAATAATAGTTATGGAGTAAATAAATATGGGAATGGTCAGAAAGCAAATGTTGAATTTGTCAGTGCAAATCCTACCGGTCCTCTAACTGTTGGACATGGTAGAAATGCAGTTTTAGGAGATACTGTTGCAAATATTCTAGAATGGAACGGGTATGAAGTAACACGAGAATATTATTTTAATGATGCGGGTAGACAAATGCGAATACTTGGAGAGTCTGTTCAATTTAGATACATGGAATTAATTGGTAAAAAATCTGATTTTCCAGAAGATGGTTATGAAGGATTATATATTATAGAAATAGCAAAATTAATTATTAAAAAGCATGGTAAGGCTTTAAAAATAAATGACCCTAAATTTAAAGATTTTGCTGAAGAATCTATTTTCAAGGACATAAAGAAAAGCTTACTAAATATTGGAATAGAATTTGATCGATTTTCTAATGAAAAGTCTTTTTATGAAAATGGACAAATTGACAAGTTTTTATCTGAAATGAAATCAAAAGATCTTATTTATGAAAAAGATGGTGCAACTTGGTTTCGATCAACTTCTTTAGGAAAAGATCAAGATCGTGTTTATATAAAAAGTAGTGGAGAACCAACCTATCGTGTTCCAGATACAGTTTACCATCAAGATAAAATAAATCGTGGGTATAATTTAATAATTGATATTTTCGGTGCAGATCATGCAGATACTTACCCAGATGTATTAATTGCACTTGAGGCACTAGGATTAAAGACTGATCATATACATGTTCTTTTATATCAATTCGTCACATTATTACGTGCAGGTGAAAAAGTGAAAATGTCAACACGTAAAGCAAATTTTGTTACCATGGATGAATTAGTAGAAGAAGTTAATTCAGATGTTCTAAGGTATTTTTTTGTGATGCGTGGAATGAATTCTCATTTAAATTTTGATTTAGATCTGGCCACAGATCAATCTGAAAAGAATCCCGTCTATTATTTACAATATGCTCATGCACGTATTTGTAATATAATAAAACGCTATGAGTCCCTTGATAATCCTATATTAAATAGCTATGATTCATCATTGCTTCAACATCAATCTGAATTACGATTACTAAAAAAACTTGAACAATTTCCTCAAATTATTGAAAATTCTAGAACAACTCTAGAACCTCAAACGATAGCCACTTATTTGTATGAAACAGCTAATAATTTTCACAAGTTTTATTCTGATTGTAGAGTGATTACTGAAGATGTTGACCTTACTGAATCTAGAATTTCTCTTATTCAAGCGGTTAAGATTGTTTTAGGTAATGGCTTAGCTATATTAGGGATAACAGCTCCAGAAAGAATGTGATGCAATATCTTTTAGATGTTGAATTTCAATTTTTAGTCTTATGCCTCTCAACATTATTAACTCTGATTAACCCTTTAGGTATAGCACCAATTTTTGTTGTAATGACAGAACGGTTTTCTAAAAAAGAAAAACTTCAAATTGCTACAAAAGGAATTGCTACAGGTACGATAACTTTGATGGTATTTACTTTTTTAGGATCTATTATATTTAATTTATATGGAATTACTATAGAAGCCTTTCAAATAATGGGTGGAATCTTATTTTTCAGAAGTGGTTTAAGAATGCTTGAGGCACAAGTTGGTCGTTCAAGAACAACGGATACTGAGATTGAAGAATTCAAAGAAACTGATGAAATTGCTATTAGTCCTATTGGAGTACCATTAATAGCTGGGCCTGGAGCTATTACCGGGGTGATGCTTTTATCAGGCAAAGCTCCCTCTACTTTTAGCATTGGAACTCTTTTACTTGCTGTAATAATAACAATGATTATCTTTTATTTTGTTCTACGTGCAGGTGATCAGGTTAGTAAAAAAATTGGTGTTACAGGAATGCGCGTCATACAAAGAATTATGGGCCTTATACTTATGGTTATTGCTGTTCAGTTTGTTATTAATGGCGTAGAGACAATCATAACACGTTTACAATAATGTGGAGGCGGGGAGAATTGAACTCCCGTCCGAAATAGAATCCCGAAAAATACCTACATGCTTAGTCAATCAGTTTATGCTCACTTATAACTGCCCTGTTGACTCGGCCACTATAAGCAAAGTCTGATTAATTTTTATTCTAATATCCCAGACAAAAAATTAGAACTAGTCTATGTATTTGACGCCCTTAAAAGAAGCCATAGACGCACTCCTTTCAGGACGGGCCATCTTACTTAATTAATTAAGCTGCGGCCATATAGCCGTTATCGGCATTTATGGTTTTTCCAGGTGATTAACGAGATCCTGGACCTCGACATGCAATTTAACACGACGCATATCCCGTCGAAACCGATCGCCCCCATTATCAAAAATCTAAAATATAATTTATGTAATAAAAATAGAAATGCCGCAGAATCTCCAATTTTTCTGAAAATACTGCGGCTAATTTCTTAATTATAAGGCTCCAAACGCCAACCCAGAGCCCTATCACTTTTTCACTTGCCAACTTCTTAAAATATAACTCTAAATGAATTCTATTAAAAGAAGCACCCTAATATAACGGCATAAAAAAATGGAAGGCAATAGAGAATCTTTGAATTTCTAAAATAATTTTATTACTAAGCTTAAAGTGACACTTTAGGGTGAATAAAGTTTGTTCAATTTTTTTGCGTTTTTAATATTTTTTTAAAAAAAAGTATTATTATGGGGTAATTACTTTTTTCTTGTCAACTAGCTTGACACAATATAGACCACTGTACATATCTGAGAAAAATATATAGCCTTTATAGGGAATCGTTCCCCAAACATTAGGTGAATTTTTAATATGCCCCTCAGGATGTCCTGTTTGATAAAAAGCGATCTCACGTCCCTGTCTATATAAATCTCCAAGCAATTCTCCAGATATATCAACTATTCTTAATCCTCCATTATAATACGCAGCGTAAAGAGTATCTCCCTCTATCCAATGGTTATGAGAACCAGCTTCAGTTATCGTATACACTGCTTCTTCTTTCGGATTATTAATATCCGTAAAATCTAAAAAATGAAAGCCTCCTCGCGGTTGGTATGGCCTTGGTTTATTTGGATATCTCCAAGGAAACCATTCATCTCCACCAATAATATAAAATTTATCCGATGATTGACTTTTAAAAGGGAAAGCTGCATGATTATGTCCATTTGGATCAACCATGTTAGCTAAAGGAACTGGATTTGAAGGGCTTCCTTGCCCCGCTTTTAATAAAAGTGGATTGAATTTTATTTTTTTCTGATTCTTTTCACTGAATTTTAAACCTCCAACATCGACAGCATGAACACCATCGGCCCAATTAGAAGAATATGCTATTCCATCTTCCACCCAAACATCATGAATACTATGACCTGGAGTATTTAATTCATAGACTCCAACTCGAAAAGGATTTTTAGGATCTTGAATATTAATAATATCATATTTTCTTCCATTGTTTACAGCAAAAACATGGTTTTCATAAATAAATGTATTATGTACACCACCAGTCATATCATCATTAAACGTTGATAGTATCTCTACATTATATGGATCCGATACATCTAATATTACAAATCCATTTTTACGATTAGATGCGCCTTCTCTACTTATTACACCAATTTTTCCATCTTTTGAAATTTTTACATCATTTACCGTACGTGCATCCACTGTAACAGTATCAATTATTATCATATTTGAGGGGTCACTTATATCCCAAAAATAGGCTTCGCCATTTGAGCCCCAAGTTCCTGTTACAGCAAAATCCTTACCCTTATGTTTTCCTATTCCTGGCCAAATCCAAAGATCAGATGTATAAACATTTGAAATCAGTCCATGTCCAATTAGTTCAATATCTTTACTAATATTTCGAGGTCCAACTTTAATTTTTTTGCTTACATTAAATCCATTAGAAGTAGCTGAAACAGAATATACGCCTTCAGTTTCAGCTACAAATCTACCATCCGGCATTATTTGTGCTGAGGCCGGTAAACCAATACCATAGATTGCTTTACCTTTATATGAAAATTGAATAGGTGCATCATTTACAACCCTATTCTTTCGATCATAAGCAACGGCCTTAAATGTAATAACATCACCTGTTCTTATTTTATCTTGATCCGAAGAAAGCAATAATGACCTTACAGGGTTTTTAATTACTTTTAAATCCATGGATGCAAATAAAGAATCTACCTCCCCAGAAATTATTGTCTTTCCTGACTTGAGAGTAATTAAGTTTCCAATTCCATCAATTATAGCCACTTTTGGATTAGAAGAAGAGAGTTCCACAAAAACTTCATCTCTAATTAAATTTGCTTCATCGTAAACTATGGGTTCCAACCTAACAGTTGTCCCTTCATAAAGATTATCAATTGAATTATTAAATACAATTCGCTTCAGCTTTGGTTTTGGTACGGTGATTTTTAATTCACCAAAAATCCTATCTTCTCGCTTAACTGATATACTTCTTGTTCGCAGTTTTAATGCACCCGGCTTATATGCTTTTACTTTTACTTTTACAAAGCCTGTTGAGTCACTAATTCGAGGATAAGCTTCTAAGGCTCTTCTTGGTTGACCATAAATTAAAAATGGTGTGCCTGTTAATTTATTATCATTCGTTACCATTTTAATAGTAATCTCAGCTGATTCACCTACATGTAGGTTTAAAGAGTCAGGCTCAAAAATAAATCGAATAGAGTCTTTAGCTGCTTTTTCTTGTATGGCAAAAACAAAAATGGGTAGCATTATTAAAAATTTTCTTAACATAGTCTCTCCTACTTTTTATTCTTCATAATAGAAAGAACTTACATATATAGTAACTATAAAAATGAAGATTCTTAATGCTCTTAATTGACAAATTGCAACACAGAGGGTATTTTAGCCTACCATTTAGTACTATTTAAGGAGGCGTTATGAGTAATCTTGACCGGAGAGAGTTTTTAGGTAGAATAGCTAAACCCGCTGCTTTAGCAACAGTTGCAATTTCTAATCCAACTTTAATGGCTAAAGCCATCACAAAAATTAAAACTGCAGTTGGCAACCCCAAAGATGTTGCTCGCGACGAGTCTTACTGGCGAGAAATTCAACAAGGATACACTGCAGATCGAGGTTTAATAAATTTAAATAATGGAGGCGTAAGTCCCTCTCCTACTGTAGTCCAAAATGCATTAAAAAGATATCTAGATTTTTCTAATACATCCCCAGCATATTCAATGTGGCGAATTCTTGAGCCACAAAAAGAAACTGTCCGTAGAAGAATGGCTAGATTCTTTAATTGTGATACTGAAGAAATTGCCCTAACTAGAAATGCATCAGAAGGACTACAAATCTGTCAAAATGGATTTGATCTTAAAAAAGGAGATGAAGTTCTAACAACAACTCAAGATTATGGCCGAATGATCAGTACTTTTAAACAAAGGGAATGTCGTGACGGAATAGTGATGAAACAGTTTAAAATTCCGATACCTGCAGAAAATGAAAATGAGATTGTAAAATTATTTGAAAAAAATATCACCCCAAAAACAAAACTTATTTTAATGTGTCATATGATAAATATTACTGGTCAAATACTTCCTGTCAAAAAAGTTGTTAGGATGGCCAGAAAATATAATATTCCTGTTATCGTTGATGGGGCACACACTTTCGCTCATTTCGATTTTAACCTTGATGATCTTGAATGCGATTATTATGCTACAAGTTTACATAAATGGCTTTCTGCCCCTTTTGGTACGGGTATGCTTTATGTACGAAAAAATAAAATAGCAGATCTTTGGCCAATGCAAGCAGCTGGTGAATGCAGAAAAGATGATATTAGAAAATTTGAAGAAATTGGAACTCATCCTTGCCCAAATAAAATAGCTATTGGAGATGCACTTACTTTTCATCAAGGTATTGGAAGTAAAAATAAAGAAGCTCGTTTAACTTACTTAAGAGATCGTTGGGCTAAAAGATTAATTAAAAATGATAGAATTAAACTTCACACTAGTTTAAAACCCGGTAAAAGCTGCGCAATTGCAACCGTTCAAATTAAAGGCATTGAGACCTCTGCTGTCTCAAAAGAACTTTGGGATAAATATAAAATTTTCGTTGTTGCGATAAACCACCCTGAATTTACAGGTTGTAGAGTAACACCTCATGTTTATACAACTATTGAAGAAATCGATAGATTCTCTGATGCGATGGAAGCTATTATTAAAAATGGTGTGAGTTCATGAATCAAATAACAGCTTTACTGATAACAATCGTTCTATTTTCATGCGAGCCCATAAATACTAAAAAGGTTATTTCAACGGATAAAGCTCCACAAGCAATAGGACCTTACTCTCAGGCAATTCAAGTTAATAAGACCTTATACCTTGCAGGTCAAATTGCATTAAATCCCGATACGGGACAAATGGTTGAAGATAAAATTGAAGTTCAGACCCATCGCGTAATGAAAAATTTAGGAGCAGTATTATCTGAAGCTGGGTTTAGTTTTGATAATGTTGTCCAAAGTCAAGTTTTCTTATCTGATTTGAATCACTATAAACAAATGAATAAAGTTTATGCTGAATACTTTAGTAATAAGCCACCAGCCAGGGCTGTGGTTGAAGTAGCTTTACCAAGGAATGCTTTAGTTGAAATCATGATGGTGGCTCAAAAACCCTAACTTTTACTCTGTTTTTTAATAGATTAAATTTTAAATGAAAAAAGCTGTTATACTATTATCAGGAGGGTTGGATTCAGCAACCTGTCTTGCTATTGCAATTGATCTCGGGTTTTCACCTTACGCTCTTTCCTTTAGATATGGGCAACGCCATGAATTTGAGATTAATTCTGCAAAAGCTGTTTCTAAAAGTATAGGAGTTAAAGAACACGTTATTTTAGATATTGATCTAAGAGCTTTTGGTGGCTCAGCTTTAACTGATGATATTGAAGTTCCTAAAGATAGAGATCAAGCTAATATTAAAAATGAAATCCCGATAACATATGTGCCTGCAAGAAATACGATTTTTCTATCATTTGGATTAGCATATGCTGAAACTCTAGAAGCCAATGATATTTTTATTGGAGTAAATGCATTAGACTATAGTGGCTATCCAGATTGCCGACCTGAATATATTGCTTCTTTTCAACATTTGGCTAATCTAGCTACTAAGACTGGCGTAGAAGGAGAATCTCCAATTAATATTCATACACCATTAATTGACTTAACTAAATCAGATATAATTAAAACTGGGCTTGGTCTAGATATTGACTATGGATTAACACATTCCTGTTATGACCCTGATCAAAATGGATATTCATGTGGTCATTGCGATGCTTGTCAACTTCGACTTCGAGGCTTCAAAATAGCCGGGTTGTCAGACCCTTTAAAGTATTCTGATTAAAATGTATTCTGTAAAAGAAATATATTATACTATTCAAGGCGAAGGCTTTCATACTGGACGCTCTGCAGTCTTTTTACGTTTTGCTGGGTGTAACCTATGGACTGGTCATGAAAAAGATCGAAGCAAAGCAATATGTAATTTTTGCGATACAGATTTTGTTGGAGTGGATGGCCCAGGTGGTGGGAAGTTTGAGAATGCTTCCTTGCTTGCTAAGCGCGCTATTTCTTTTTGGCCCAAAAATTCAAACTCGAGCCCTTTTGTTGTTTGTACTGGAGGTGAGCCACTTCTTCAAATGGATCAATCTTTTATTGATGCTTTCCATAAAGCTGGTTTTCAAATTGCAATAGAAACGAATGGAACCGTTAAGGCTCCTAAAGGAATTGATTGGATATGTGTTAGTCCAAAGATTGGGGCTAAGTTGATCCTTAAGAAAGGACATGAATTAAAATTAGTTTATCCTCAGTTAAATGGTGATCCAGAACAATTTGAAAATCTTGATTTTAACCATTTTTCATTACAGCCAATGGATGACAAAAACAAAGAAGGCAACATTCAGAAAACAATAAATTTTTGTCGCACACATCCACTATGGCGATTGAGCTTACAAACACATAAATTTTTGGGTATACCTTAAGCGAAAAAATGGAAATTTACAAAGATATCACTTTTGAAGCAGCTCACTTACTTCCGAATGTCCCAACAGATCATAAATGTCGACAGCTTCATGGGCATTCATTTAAAGTAAGACTAACTTTAAATGGTCCTATTGATAAATCATTAGGTTGGGTAGAAGATTTTTCCGAAATAAAAGAAGTCTTTGATCCCATATATAATCAACTTGACCATCATTATTTGAATGAGATTGAAGGCCTTGAAAACCCCACAAGTGAAAATTTAGCTAAATGGATATGGAATAGATTAAAACCACAGCTTCAATCTCTAATCTCAATTGAAGTTAAAGAAACGTGTAGCACTGGATGTATTTATAGAGGAGAAGATGGCTAAGCCCGAAGGAAAATATTTTGAATTTGATGGAGAAGATCAGATAAACCCTGCTTTTCTTGAAACATTCCCTTTTGATAGTCCTAATCAATATATCACAACTGAAACAGATGAGTTTAGTGCGGTTTGTCCTTTTAGTGGCCTTCCAGATCTTGCCTATGTAAAAATTGAATATTATCCTATAGGTGGTAAATGCATCGAACTAAAATCTTTGAAATATTATTTTATTAGTTTTCGTAAGGTTGGTATTTTTCAAGAAGGTGCAACTAAACGTATATATGAAGATCTTAAATCAGCTCTAGATACTAATAAGATTAAGATAACAACAATTTATAATACGCGTGGAGGGTTTGATACCACGTGTGTTGAGGGTTCAATTGATTTATAATTTTCGCTGTGAATCCCTGAAAACATACATTAACTTTTTCACCGCTTTTTAAAAGAAAAAAACGTTTTGTTGAGCCGGTAGCTCAGTTGGTAGAGCAGTGGCCTTTTAAGCCATTGGTCGTGAGTTCGAGTCTCACCCGGCTCACAATAGTAAGCCCTTAGTTTTACTAAGGGCTTTTTTTAAACTATTCAACTTAGCAGCTTCTTTAACCTAAGTTTTTAGTTCTGCACTCATTTATCTATGTTTGCGAATTGTGCCTAAAAACTGGATTGCAAACTCTTTGGCGTACTGCTTTATTTTGAACTTGGTCTTTAACTAAACAAATTCTCAAATTATCAAGATAATAGATAATTGCAAATATGAATAATATAGGTTTTAGTTTTAAATGAACCATTTTATTAAAGTTTTTATTATACTTACACTCACTAGGATTAGAGTTGATTCAATTTTTAGATATTTCTAAGGGTCTAAATAGTATGGTCTGGATTAAAACAATAAATAAATTGGAATACTTTTGGAATGAAAAGTAACCATTGACTGACCCTAATCAATTAAAACGCGTTCTATCCCTAATGGATGCTACTATGATAAATGTTGGTGGCATTCTTGGGTCAGGTATCTTTATGGTGCCTGCAACCGTTGCTTTATATACCGCTTCAAGTTCTTTATTTTTTATGATATGGATTATTGGTGGAATCATTAGTCTATTTGGAGCTCTATCAGTAGCTGAGCTCGGTGCAGCAATGCCTAAAGCAGGCGGCCAATATGTTTATTTAAATGAAGCTTATGGTCCTGTTTGGGGTTATTTATATGGGTGGTCAGCAGTCGCTGTTATTAATACTGCCTCAATCGCTGCTGTTGGTGTTGCTTTTGCTGAATATTTAAGATTCTTCTTTCCATTGAATAGTTTTGAAATAAAGGGCATTGCTATTATTTCAATTATTCTTTTAACAATAATAAATGTTGTAGATGTTAAGTCCGGCGCTCGGTTTCAGAATTGGTTTACATTCACCAAAATTGCTTCCATTGCAATGATCATTTTACTTGGATTATTTCTTGATGGAGGATCAACACAAAACTTATCACCATTATTTAGTGAGCAATCATTCACTTCACTTATAGGTCCATTAGGACTTGCAATGATAGCTGTACTTTGGACCTTTGATGGTTGGATATTTATTACCTATGTGGCTGGAGAAGTAAAAAACCCAGGGCGAAACATTCCTTTATCTATAATTTTTTGTATGATAATTGTTGTCTCAGTTTATTTAGCTCTTAACTATGTTCTTGTTTTTGCACTTGGTTTTGATAATATGATAGGATCAGAATTAGTTATATCTGATGCAGCTTCAATATTTTTAGGGGATAAAGGTGGAGCTATTATTACCATGATAATTTTGATTTCTTTGATCGGTGCAAATAATGGTTTCGTACTTACGAGTGCCCGTATCAATTATGCCATGGCTAAAGATAGATTATTCTTTAAAAAAGCATCAATTATTCATTCAAAATATAAATCTCCTGCAAATGCATTAATCATGCAGTGCACCTGGGCCTGCATACTAACTTTCACTGGAACCTTTAACCAGCTAATCACTTATATTATTTTTGCTTCATGGATATTCTATGGAATGTCTGCAGGCGCCGTTATTATTCTTCGAACTAAAAAACCTAATCTAGAAAGACCTTATAAAACTCCATTCTATCCATGGATACCTCTCATTTTTATTTTATTTGCAATCTTTCTTACTATTAATACAATTATGGAAGCACCTAGAGATGCAGGAATTGGAGCTCTACTAATTCTGGCGGGTCTACCCTTTTATTATTATTGGAAAAAAAATGACTAAAATACATGCCTTGATAGAATCAAAGACCAATCAGCTAAGAAGCGAAATCATTTCATTTATTCAGGAACTAGTACAAACTCCAAGTCTAGCAAATGAAGAAGGGCCCGTTCAAAAATTAATATTTGATAAACTAAAAAGTCTTGATCTTCAATCTGAGACTATCCCTGTAAAATTTGATGAGATTAAAAACCATCCCGCATTTAATGATGATGGGTTTTCACCTGATTCAAGAATAAATGTAATTGGCCAATGGAATTCAAATAAAAAAGGTAAATCCTTAATCTTAAATGGACATGTTGATGTTGTTCCAACTGGACCGGAAAGATTGTGGACTGAGTCACCTTGGTCAGGCGCCCTTAAGAATGATTCTATTTATGGAAGAGGTTCATGTGATATGAAAGCAGGGCTGGCCTCAGGTATTTTTGCTGTTCAAGTTTTAAAATCTATTGGATTTGAGCCAAATGGAAATATAATGATTCAATCCGTTATTGGAGAAGAATCTGGAGGCTGTGGAACTCTTACCAATATAGTTAAAGGCTATTCGGCTGATGCTGCAGTAATTCTTGAGCCAACATCTCTAAAATTATGTCCGATTCAATCCGGTGCTTTAACATTTAGATTAATAATTCCAGGTAAAGCAACACATGCCGCAATGCGTTGGGATGGCGTAAGCGCGATTGAAAAGTTTAATATGGTGAGTCAATCAATAATCGAATTTGAAAAAAAACGTCACAGTTCATTTAGTGTGGAATATTATGAATCACCAGAACGTGTAGCTCCAATTAATATTGGCACAATAAAAGGTGGCGAATGGCATTCGACGGTTTCTGAGTCAGTTGTTGCTGAAGGTAGATTCGGAGTTTTCCCTGGAGAATCAGTATCAGATGCACGAATGGCATTTAGCGAACATTTAAAAAAAGTTTCTGATTCTGATCCATGGCTAAAAGAAAACCCACCAATACTTGAATGGTTTGAAGGACAATTTGAATCAGGAAGAACTGATGTTGAGCATTCAATAATAAATAATTTAGAGATAGCATATCAAAAGGTTAATAGCTCTCCTGCTAAAATTGAAGGTGTTACTTATGGTTCAGACTTGCGTCTATTTACAAATCATGCTAATATTCCTGCTGTACTTTTTGGCCCTGGAGATGTAAGACTTGCCCATTCTGCTAATGAGTATGTTAAAGTTGAAGAAGTCTTAACTTGTATTAAAATTATCTCAAATTTAATTGTTAACTGGTGTGAAGAATAAATTGAATAAGAATTTTGGCTGTCAAAGTATGGTTGGCGAAATAAAGCGTGTTTTAGTAAAACATCCCAAAGACGCTTACCAAAATCAGTTAAAAATCAATGCTCAATCAAAACAATTGAATTATCTTGGTAAACCAGATTACAATAAATCAACATCTGATTATGAACAATTAATTAATTTTTTTAAAACAAATAATATTGAGATTCATTTTCTGCCCATAGATGATGATACCTCTCTAGATTCAATTTACACTCACGATCCATGTGTTGTCACAAATAGCGGTGTTATTCTTTCAAATATGGGTAAAATAGATAGGCAAACTGAAACTAAAGCAATTGCTTCCTACTTTAGTTCA
>CAJJBS010000022.1:10267-24131 GCA_905182385.1 Fidelibacterota bacterium TCS55 | reverse complement strand
ATTAAAGAAATAAAATGAAACGGATATCATTAGCAATAGGTTTTAGCTTTTTAATGTTGAGTAATTTAATGGCTCAATATTCTACAGTGCACTACATGCCACCTCTTTACAATGGGGCCTCTTCCAGCTCTGACGACCCAGATGAGATCAGGGTTGAGCTTTCAACCATGGTATCAAGTTCGTTTAATGTTACTGTAAAAAAATATGATGGTACTGTGATATATACTGGATCAATAAATAAATCTAGCCCAAGATCATTTAGTCTTTCTTCAAGTTCTTACCTTTATGCGGATTACCATGGAACTTCAGATCAATATAAAGGAATATACTTTGAGGCCAGTAGTCCATTTTATGTCAGAGTGGATGTGCGTGGCGGCGATCAGACAGGATCCATCGCCTCAAAAGGCGCTCAGGGTATGGGTAAAGAGTTTTTCTCGGCTCACTTTTATCAGACATCATCAAGCTATAGATCTCAAAATTCTTATAGCAGTTTTATTTCTATTATGGGAACTGAAAATAACACCACGGTTACGATTACTCCACATTCAGGTCTCTATTGGAGTGGTGATCCAAGCAGCAATACAATTACGCTGAACAAGGGTTATTCTTATGTCCTTGGCATTAGTCATTCAAATAGTTCTTACGATAATGATGTTATTGGAACCAAAATAACTGCTAATAAGGATATTGTTGTCAATTCTGGAACATGGAGTGGTAGTATTCGGCAGGCGCAAAGCGGTAGTCCTAGAGACATGGGCTTTGATCAGTTAGTTCCGGTAAAAAACCTAGGGACAGATTATCTTATTATCGAAGGTGAAAGTTCGTCTTATGCAGGTACTGCTGCAATTATTGTGGCTACTGAAAACAATACTTCTGTCAGTGTTAATGGCTCTGTTAAAGATTCTGATCTAGATGAAAAAGAGTTTTATCAGTGGGATTTGGATAATAATAACAATGGGGCTTTAGATCATATAAGTGCTAGTAAACCTGTGATGGTTTACTATCAAGGGTATTCCACGGATAATAAAAGTTCGAAAAATAACAATGGTCTGTTTATCATGGCACCCTTGAATGCTTCCAATTCTTCAGATGGATCAAAGCATGCTCATTTGGGCGATGAAATGGGTCAAATTCATTCTGGCTCTAGTAATGGAGAACTCAATTACTACATTCTTGTTCCCTCTACAGCCGCAACAACTGTTACAGATGGAAGTTCTTCCATAGGATTAGCCAGTTGGGATAATCAAACAGTAAAATCTAAGACAATTGATGGTACGGGCTGGTCACTCTATAGAAGGCTTGATGATTCATATAGTACAGGTGTCGATCTTTATTTTGAGAGTAATAAACCAATTTACGTATGGTATGGCTGGGGGTCGGGCAATACAGGGTTCATGTCATCTAATCTCCCATTTTCTGCTAGTAATACAACTCCTACTGCTTCAGCGCAAACAGTCTCAGCTATTGAAGATATTTCAAAGACAATTACACTTTCAGGCTCAGATGATGATGATGACGAGCTCTCTTATATTATAACAAGTCTTCCATCTAATGGAACGCTTACCCAATTCTCTGGTGGGGCGATTAGCTCAACGGGAACTACAGTTAGCGATGAATCCAATAGAGTAAAATATATTTCAGCATCGAATGGAAATGGAAATGGCCATGGGAACTTTGCTTTTAAGGTAAATGATGGTACTGAAGATTCAGATGCTGCTACTGTAACGGTGAATGTAACAGCGGTAAATGATGAGCCGTCATTTACAAAAGGAAGTAACCAATCGGTGAATGAAGATGCCGGGACCCAAACGGTCAGTGGATGGGCAAGCAGCCTAAGTAAAGGCTCAAGCGATCCATCAAGTCAATCACTAACTTTTACAGTAACCAATAATAATAATAGTTTATTTAGTACGCAGCCTGCAATTAACTCAAGTGGTGTTCTGACCTATACTTCTGCCACAAATGCTACGGGCAGCGCGACAGTCTCAGTTGTCTTGTCAGATGATGGAGGTACGGCAAATAGTGGTGACGACACCTATGCCACCCAAACGTTTACTATAACGGTTAATGCTGTAGATGACAATCCCACTGTGGCTAATGCGATTGCTGATTTTACGGTTTTGGAAGATGCCTCTAACTCTACAGTAGACTATAGTAATGTGTTTACCGATGGGGATAATGATGATGACGATATCACAAAAGCTATTCAGAGTAATAATAATACAGATCTGGTTTCAGCGAGTATATCTGGAAATACACTGACCTTAGACTATGAGGCCAATCAATATGGTACAGCAACTATTACCGTAAGAGCAACCTCCAATGGAGAAACAGTAGACGATGCATTCGTAGTAACGGTTACGGGTGTGAATGATGAACCATCTTTTACAAAAGGAAGCAATCAATCGGTGAATGAAGATGCTGGGGGCCAAACGGTCAGTGGATGGGCAAGCAACTTAAGTAAAGGAACAGATGATCCTTCAAGTCAAGAGCTTGCATTTACTGTAACTAATGCTAATAATAGTTTATTTAGCGTTCAACCAGCAATTAGCGCAAGTGGTGTGCTAACTTACACCTCGGCTTCAAATGCTTCAGGAAGTGCTTCCGTTTCCGTAGTCTTAAAAGACGATGGTGGTACGGCAAATAGTGGTGACGACACCTATGCCACTCAAACATTTACCATAACGGTTAACGCTGTAGATGATGCGCCAACAGTAGCCAATGCGATTGCTGATTTTACGGTTTTGGAAGATGCCTCAAACACAACTAAAGACTACACGAATGTATTTGCGGATGTAGATGACAATAGTATTTCTAAATCTGTTCATAGTAATAATAATACAGACCTGGTTTCTGCAAGTATCTCTGGGAATACACTTACTTTAGATTATGAAGATAATCAGTATGGCACAGCAACGATAACAATCCGAGGAACATCAAATAGTAATACGGTGGATGACGCCTTTGTAGTAACGGTTACATCAGTAAATGATGAGCCGTCATTTACAAAAGGAAGTAACCAATCGGTGAATGAAGATGCCGGGACCCAAACGGTCAGTGGATGGGCAAGCAGCCTAAGTAAAGGCTCAAGCGATCCATCAAGTCAATCACTAACTTTTACAGTAACCAATAATAATAATAGTTTATTTAGTACGCAGCCTGCAATTAACTCAAGTGGTGTTCTGACCTATACTTCTGCCACAAATGCTACGGGCAGCGCGACAGTCTCAGTTGTCTTGTCAGATGATGGAGGTACGGCAAATAGTGGTGACGACACCTATGCCACCCAAACGTTTACTATAACGGTTAATGCTGTAGATGACAATCCCACTGTGGCTAATGCGATTGCTGATTTTGCAGTAACAGAAGATGCGAGTAACTCTACAATTGATCTAACAAATACTTTTACAGATGTAGATAACAATGATAGTGACATTACTAAGGCGATATTAACTAATGGAAATACTAGTCTGGTTTCTGCAAGTATATCCGGGAATACTCTAACATTAGATTATGTAGCTAATCAAAGTGGAACGGCGACTATAACCATTAGAGCAACATCCAATGGAAAAACAGTAGATGAAGTGTTTGTTGTTACGGTTAATGCTGCAGATGATGCGCCAACAGTAGCCAATGCGATTGCAGATTTTACAGTTTTAGAAGATGCCTCTAACTCTACAGTAGACTATAGTAATGTTTTTACGGATGGTGATAATAATGATGATGATATTACAAAAGCCGTTCAGAGTAATAATAATACAGACCTGGTTTCTGCAAGTATATCGGGAAATGCATTAACCTTGGATTATTTAGCCAATCAATATGGTACAGCAACGATTAATATTCGAGGGACATCTAATGGAGAAACAGTAGATGATGCATTTGTGGTAACGGTTACGGGTGTAAATGATGAACCTTCTTTTACTAAAGGTAGCAATGTATCTGTTAATGAGGATGCGGGAGCACAAACAGCAAGCGGATGGGCAAGCAACATAAGTAAAGGGACCAATGACCCCTCAAGTCAGTCTTTAACCTTCACCACATCTAATAATAACAATAGTTTATTCAGCTCACAGCCTGCAATTAATGCAAGTGGCGTATTAACCTTTACTTCCGCAGCAAATGCTACAGGTAGTGCGACCGTCTCAATCGTTTTAACAGATGATGGCGGCACGGCTAACAGTGGTGATGATACTTATAGCACTCAAACATTTACAATCACTGTAAATAATGTAAATGATGCACCAACGGATCTAGCTTCTTCAAATACAACTGCAGGTGGTGGAGATGCCGCAAACACCTTTATTGGTAATCTTACCGCGACAGATTTAGATGATGAAACACATACCTTTACAATAAGTAGTGGTAAAGATGGCGCAAAATTCAAGATTGTTGATGGAACAAAATTATATACAAATGCTGAAATGGTATACGATGATCAGCCTTATACATTAGATATTGTTGCTACAGATGATGATGGAGCTACATATGAAAAAGAATTAACAATTAATGTAACGGATAATAATTCATTACCAGTTGTTACTAGCAATCAAACGTTTACAATAGCAGAAAATGCTAATAATGGGACAGCAGTCTCTGGTAATAGTGGAGCAATTGCAGCAACAGATTCCGATGGTGATGGCTTGAGCAATTGGACCATTGTCTCAGGTAATGACGCTGGAAAATTTGCATTAAATGCATCTAGTGGCGTGATCACAATAGCTGGAGGCTTAGACTATGAAACAACAACAAGCTATACGCTTACAGTAAAAGTGAGCGATGGTTCAGTTTTTTCAGCTACCAAGACAATCACTATAAACGTGACGGATATTAATGACCTTGCACCCGTTGTAGTGGATTCTTCATTCTCAATAAATGAAAATGTAGCATCAGGAACTTCTGTAGGAACTCCAAGAGCAACAGATGGAGATGGAAGCTCAACAACATTTAGTGGTTGGACAATTACAAGTGGAAATGCCGCGGGTAAGTTTGCTATAAATTCATCTACAGGAGCAATTACAACAGCAGCCTCTGTTAACCACGAAGAAACATCTAGCTATGCGCTGGGCGTTACCGTTAGCGATGGTACAAATACATCATCAGCTGGAACAATTAATATAGCAATCGATGATTTAAATGAAAAACCTGTAGCAACAGCACAAAACATTACTGTTAGTGAAGATGCTTCGGATGTAGTTATAACCTTAGCATCCTCAGATCCAGATGCCGATGTAATTTCAACCTATACGATTACATCTATATCAACAGATGGCACATTAAAGCAAAGTGATGATTCGGGTATAAGTAGTAATAATACAAATGTGACTTCTTCTGCTAAACAAATAAAATTCACACCAGATGAAAATTTTTACGGCACTATTACTTACAACTTTACTGTTACAGACCCCGGTTCCTTAACTAGTGAAATTGTTTCAGTTACAATCACGGTACCAAATACAGATGACGCACCTACAGTCGCAAATGCGCCTAGCGATGTTACGGTTAATGAAGATGCGGATAATACTGTAATAGACCTAAGCAATGTCATTAATGATGTTGATAATGACAATACAAATATTTCATTTTCTTTAGTTTCTAAGGGAGACGAATCTATTGTCTCCTCCTCCCTTTCTGGGAAAACATTAACATTAGATTTCCAGGATAATAAAAATACTGGAGATGGGAATATGGCCATCATCTATCGCGCAAGCTCAAATGGTTTAACGGTTGATGATACCATAGTTGTTACTGTTAATCCGGTTGATGACGGACCAACGGTAGCAAACTTGATTGACGATATAGCTGTAAGCGAAGATGCATCCAACAGTACAATTGATCTGAGTTTAGTGTTTACAGATATAGATAATAATGACTCAGATATAACGCCAAGTGTTTTAAGCAATAATAATAGTGCGTTAATTACAACCAGTATATCAGGGAAAACACTTACCCTGAATTTTCAAAACAATCAAAATGGAACAGCTGAATTAGTTATAAGAGGGACGTCAAATGGAAAAACAGCTGATGACACATTTCAAATTATTGTTAATGCAGTTGATGACGCTCCTACTGTAGCAAATGCGCCGAGCGATGTCACCGTTAATGAAGATGCTGATAATACTGTAATAGACCTAAGTAATGTTATTAATGATATTGATAATGAAAACACTTCGATTCAACTATCCTTAGTGGACAAAGGGAATGAATCAATTGTTACAGTGGATCTTTCAGATAATATTTTAACATTAGATTTTCAAGAAAATCAAAATACTGATGGAGATGGCATTCTTATTATTTATCGTGGGACCTCAAATAGTTTAACGGTAGACGATACTATAGTTGTTATAGTTAATCCGGTTGATGATTCACCAATAGTTGCCAATGCAGTTAGCGATTTGACGGTGAGTGAAGATGCAGAGACTACTTTGATTGACCTTGTTTCTGTATTTACAGATATTGACAATGATGACACAAAGATTACCAAAGTTTTGATTTCAAATAACAACTCTGATTTAGTCACTCACACATTAGTTGGAAACGATTTAAACCTTATTTTTGATACTAACTCTTCAGGTGTGGCTACAATTGTAATTGAGGGGACATCAAATGGGAAGACGGTTAATGACACATTGATTGTTACTGTGACCCCAGTTGATGATGCCCCAGCAATAGCTAATGCACTTAGTGATGTTATCATTGATGAAGATGCAGATGATGGTGTTATTTCTATCGCTGATCTTTTTACAGATATTGATAATGCAAATGATTCAATAACTGTAAGAATTCAATCGAATGATAATATTTCAATCGCTTCAATAAACATAGAAGGAGACAGCATAACCTTTGATTTAATTGATAATCAATTTGGTGTGATTAATCTTATAATCGAGGGGATCTCAAACGGAAAAGCTATTTTAGATACCTTTAAAATCACAATTACACCAATCAATGATGTCCCAATTGTTTTAAACAAACAATTTGAATTAAATGAAGATTCAATGCAGGTATTAATATTAGAAGGCTCAGATATTGAAGCTGACGCCTTAACTTTTAAAGTATTATCACTTCCTAAAAATGGGATATTATCTCAAAGTAATGGTGTGCAAATTAGCAGTGTCCCGTCTGGCATAACTGATGATATCAATAGCCTTATATATAAGGCAAAGGCAGATTTCTTTGGTAAAGATTCCATTTTATTTAATGCTTCCGATCCTTTTAGTACGAGTGAAAATGGAGTCGTTCAGTTTATAATTTTAGGTGTAAATGATCCGCCAATTGCAAATAATGATACTATTAATATCGATGAAGATGAAACCAAAACCATTCAAGTTAGTGGAGCAGATTTGGAAAATGATCCTTTAGCCTTTTCTATTACCTCTCTTCCAAGTGCAGGATTTTTATATCAGACAAATGATGGGACAACAAAAACCGGTTTTGTCAATGAAGGCGACAGGGTATTCAATTCAGAACAAAAAGTTATTTTTACCCCTAATGCAAATGAATTTGGTATAGTTAATTTTGGTTTTATTACAAATGATGGAGAGCTAACTGATAACGCAGAGATAATTGTTAATATTGCAAGTGTTCCCGATCAGCCAATTGCTGAAAATATAAATATTGTTGTAGGTGCTGGACTTATTTACGACCTAAATGTCTCTCCATACGTTAGTGACCCTGATGGAGATCTAATCGCAAGCTCACTTAACATTAAATCCTACAGTGGATCTGGAACAGTAGGCGTAAGGTCAGATACAAGCTTTATAGTGGTATTAAACTACAGCTCAATCCCAGATTATGTTGGTCTTGATTCAATTGAATATGAAATTTCTGATGGGACGCTTTTAAATAGTACTGGTAAAATATATGTAACAGTAAAAAAAGGAAGAAAGCCTATCGCTTTTAATGATACAATCCGTTTTAATGAGGACTATGGTGACACATTGGTTAGCGTTCTAAGCAATGATACAGATGAAGACGGTGATATAGATTCTACATTAACAATTATAGAATCATTTATTGAAGAGTTTAATAGCAATGCTAATAATGCTACAGTCAACAACGACAGTTTAATTCTTGTAGAGCCTGCCCCTGATTACTTTGGAACGGATATTTTAATTTACAGTTTTTCAGATGAAACCGGTTTATCAGATAGTGCAACTTTAGTAATTGAGATTCTTCCCGTTGAAGATGCGCCTATAATTTTTTCAACTGCTCAAGATACTATAAATTTATATCTTTTTGAAGACACGCCACTTGATTTTGAATTAATTGCTTTTGATGCTGATGGAGATACTTTGAATTACTCACTTTGTGATGAACCTAAATACGGTTACATATCTCTACCAGGGGAAGAGGCAGACACCCTTAAGAAGGATGTAAGCTTGGGAACTGGGGAACCAACAATTCAAGTTAATCCGGAAAAAGACTATAATGGATATTACACGTTTAAATATTGTGTAACAGACAAAGCGGGTAATATTGCAACTGCAGTAGTTACTGTAAGTGTAGTGAGTGTGCCAGACCCACCAATTGCACTAACTGATTCTATTGAAATTTTTCAAACCAATAAAGACACAATTAATATTGTTCAAAATGATTATGATGTGGAAAATGATATTGAAGTATCGACTCTAAGAATTTATGGCGATAACACTCCTGGCTCTGCCACTGCGATCCCAACTTTTGGTGGTGCGCTTGCAACCGTCTATCAAGACTCATCTTTGATTATTGATTATAGCACCCTTCAGCAATTTTTTGGCGAAGATTCTTTGATCTACTCAATATGCGACGAAACAGAACTTTGCGATACAACCACCGTAATTATTAATGTTGAGCAAGATCAGTTGCCGCCTGATATTTATAATATTCTAACGGATAAAGATACAGTTCTTTATAAAGTTGACGATGTTACAATTTCTGCCTCTGTAAGAGACTCAATTCCGCTCCAAGATGTGTCTCTATTTGTTTCTGAAGGAGGTAAAAATAGTTTTCAACCATTTAACCTTTATAATATTAATGCTCAATCAAGCCCTGTTGATCAAAATATTTTTAATGCTAGATATGTAGATGTAGAACAACTAATTGATACAAGCTTGATTACGCTTAATGGTCTACAATATTATTTTAGTGCAAAAGATATTCTTGGTTTTGGTTCGCAGTCAGGACTTTCAAGTGTACCTATAAAAATACCTGAAGGGTCAATTTCAATTGATGAATGTATTCCAGGTGATACTTGGGTATTAATTTCTATTCCTAGTGACTTAGATAATAAAGCAATTGAATCTGTATTCTATAATGGATTTGGGAAGATAGATAAAAACTCTTTTGTGATATATACCTATGAGAATGGTACATCTGTTGAAGCAAGTTCAATTCAGCCAGGCAAAAGTTATTTCATCTATAAAAAAGGGGACCCAGTATGTGATTTCTCGCTTGGGTCTGGCATCGTTGATAACGTAGATACTTTAGAATGGATTCTTGAGCCAGGATGGAATTTTGTTGGGAATCCATATCCTTTTACTTTTTTAATGGGTGATGTTAGCCAGATTGAATATTGTGGACCACTTACTTACACTGGAACAAATGCCTGGTCTGGAGTAGTTGATACGGTAAAATCTTTTGGAGGTTATATCATATGCAATAAAGCCGATACAACTAGAACTTTACGAGTTGGCATTACGCAAGCAGAGAAATCCGGGAGCCAGATTGCAAACCTTTACAATGGCATTTTCTCATTTGATAATAAAGGTGAGTGGAATGCTAAAGTTGATTTTTATACGAATAAAGATGCCGATCTTAATAACAATGCAGGCTTTCACCCCGAAGCATTGAATGAATATGATGGATTAGATAATCCGGCTGAGCCATATACTCCAGATGGAGAATATGGTGTTAGGTTTGATTGGATGTATAAACATGCTGCCAACGGAATTGAATATCCATTAAGAGATGATATTCGCATGATGGATCAAAATGAAGGATTATGGTATGGATTATTAAAATCTAAAGAAGGAACAGTTGAGGTTGAAGTTGATATTAAAGGGGCACTTAAAGAAGGGCATCAATTAATATTGTTTGATTTAACGAATCAAAAAAGATTTGACCTCATCAAGGAAAATAATTTTGAGCTTAAGAATGATACCAAAACAGATATTGGTAAAAGAATCTATTTAATATATGGTGATCAATCATGGGTTGAGACAAAAATTGCAGAATTAATAAGCTTAATACCGAAAGAATTTGTTCTTAATGATAATTATCCAAATCCTTTTAATCCTATTACTACTATTAAGTATGAAATTCCAAATGACGGTAAGGTTTTATTGGTTATATATAATATTCTTGGCCAAGAAGTAATTACCTTAGTAAACAATGAACAATGGGCAGGTAAATATAATGTTAGGTGGAATGGGACTAACCAATTCGGCAATCAAGTCTCAACCGGAACATACTTTTATTTTTTAAAAACACAAAACAACCAATCGGTTAAAAAGATGTTGCTATTAAAATGAAAAAACAAAAAAAGAGTGCACCCAGAGAGAAGAATACTGGAAAGTTTGTTTCCAGTGAAGACTCAAAACTTTCTAAAGTAGAAAAAAAAGATTATACATTTATAATTATATTTTTTATTTCTGTTATTTTCTTTTTATTCTTAATTCTAAATAATACTAGAATTCTCAATTCTATAACGACTTTAAATTTTGAAAAAATTAATAATTCTATAAGAGAAACTATACCTAGTTCAGTCAATGAGAACCTTAAGGAAGAGACTATATTAGTAGATGAAAATAAGGTTGAAGTAGCAATAGATTCGTCGAAAATTTTATTTACAGAAGATAAATTAAAAAAGAAACTGTTAAATCCCGATCAAGTGGCTCGAATATTAGTTCAGTATGGGAATGTAAGTATCTTATCTAAAGGTGATTTAAAATCAAACGAGAATCTTTACCCCGGTAAAATTATTAAAAATGGGGATCAAATTACCGTGGGTAAATATCCATCTTATATTAGTTTTATAATTAATAATGAAAATTCAGTTATAGTAATGTATAATAATACAAATGCACAAATAGTATTTAACGAATCGACCAATCTTTATAAAATAAAAGAAGGGAAAATTCATGCAAATATAATGAGCTCGATAAAACCTACAGTTTTTGTCTCTCAGAATTCTAAAGTGACTATTGACGATCAAGACGTTACCTTAATGAATTTATTATTTAATAAAGGACAAGATCAGTTTGTGACTATTGAAGGTAAAGCTAAGGTAAAGAATGAATTAAGTGGGTTGAGCTTAAGAATGATAAAACAGCAAAAATTATTTTCAACAAATATCGGACAATTAATTTGGTCCTTGGCAAATGAATTAGATTTCAACATTGGACCAAATAAAAAGTTGGTAATTTTACCAATTGAAGATGCCCCTGTTAAAAAAATAAAACCAATTAAAATTGTCCAGAAAAAACTTAAAATCACACCAAAGCTAAAACCTAAGATAATTATAAAAGCAATAAAACCAGCTCCACCTAAACCCGTAGAAAACTATGATAAAACTAGAGAGTATGATTTTAATATAGCTCCTGATATAATAAAACAAGAATCAATTGTGACTTATTTAGAGACGCCTCTGATGGGTGATATTCCTGTCTATTATTTTCCAAATATAAATTCAGAATTGGTCTCTTCTATTTCTGATCAAGAAAAATTTATTGTTTACCCAATTTATAGATCAGGGTTTGTCGTAATAGGAAGACTTGGAACGGGTCCCTTGGGCTATGCAGACGCAGATTTAATTAATTTTTCTTCAGAAGATCGTCTTGGAAAAATTATTGATTTATCTAAAAGTCGCTTTATTATAGATAATTGATCAAAAACAATATTTTGAGTTCATTTTTCAATAAAAATATTGCCACTTTAGTCTTTGTGGCTATCTTTTTCTTTATATGGAAAAACCCATCTGATGAAATGATGAAAAATAAAGCTGAAAGTTATATTTTATCTAAAGATTTAAAGGTTTCACAGTCTAGTATTCAAGAGTTTCTTAATCAAAACTTCAGAGTTGAAAATTATCTTTTATTTTCAATATCAAGTATGTTTTTTTTAGAGGAGAAGCAATTCATTGGTGTTGGCTTTCTAGCTTATGCACAGCCCAGGGAAATTATTTATCAATTATTCTTAGAATGGAAAAAGCCTTTACTGGAAAATGATAGTGTAGATCCAACGGCAGCTTTTATTAAACTAAACGGCGATGTAAATATCAAACATTTTGATAGAGCTTTATTTAATGATGCATATATAGGTGAAGGGATTTATGATAAAGATACTGTTAGTACTGGAGAAGCCCCTTCTTTTTCAGCTCTTCAATATGTAGAATCAAAATCAATTATTAAAATAAAAGAGAATACAACTTTTAAATTAAACCAAAATGAATCAAGAGATGAATTAGACCTTATTAATGGTGTATTAATCAATAATATAAATAATATTAAAAATCGTTCATTTCAAGTTAAGACTTCAATTGGAACCGCCTCAGTAAAAGGAACAATCTTTGCTGTAAAACTAGATTCATCTAAAGGGATTGTTCAATTTATTGGAAAAACGGGTAGTTTTATAGTAGAAAGTGCAATTACTGGAGAGGTCTTAATAGTAAAAGGAAGGCAGAAAGTGATTGCATCAACTGATGGGACTTTTATTTTAGAACCGTCAACAAGTAGTGATTTTCCTATTGATCCAACAGTTAAAAAAGCTCTAAATAATAACAATTCTATTATACGTGATTATGATTTTGGAAAATTGAAAGAGTCCATATATAAAGAAGAGCTTGAAACTGGAACAACACTTTTTAATGCAAATATTTTAAAATTTCCTTCAGTTACATCTAGTGTAATTCAAATAATTCAAAAAGGTGAAAAAGTTAATGTTTTACCATTATATAGGGATGGTTTTTTTATCATTTCCGATAGGAAGGGAGATGCTATTGGCTATATTGATGAATTTGATATTAGTTTTCAATCTGAAAAAATCATAAATAGAATTAAAAAATATTCTTCCCGTAATTTTTTAGACAGTAAAACCTTGACTAAATAAATTAGTTTTCTTCCCCTCCCCTCAATCGATATTCGAAATGATTTAAATGAAAACTTTCCCCACAGTTTTCCCGCTATAACGGTAGATAATGACACTTTTGGTAGGGGCTTTTTTTATATATAAATCAGGCAAGATTGAGATTCTCAAATTCATCTTTGGGAGCAGGGGGTCAAAGATTCGAATCCTTTCACCTCGACTTGAGGGAGACCTCTATTAATAGACAAGAAGCCCTTCTTTATTGAGGTGCTTTTTTGTTTACACTTTTTCAACCAAAAAACTCAACATAGTTAGATTGTTTTTTGTAAGTTCAAGAAACTAAAAGAGGTTCATAATGAATAAAGTTTTATTTTTTATCTTTGTAGCTATTTTTAACGGAAATTTACTATTTGGGCAATTACCAGAAAAAGTTTCTCCAGAGGTTTATAAAGTCCTACTAGAGAATGATGATGTAAAAGTTATGGAAGTGACTTTTAAGCCAGGTCAATCCGATAAAATGCATAAACATAATCCATTTACAGCATATTTTTTAGAGGGTGGAACTAATAAAGTTACCAATCTGAATGGAAATAGTGGCAAGCCCACAACTCATAAAGAAGGTGAAGTCATTCATATCCCAAGAGAAGTGACACATCAAGTCAAAAATGTTGGAGATACTACAGTGCGAATTCTTTTAGTAGAACATAAAAAATTGAAAAAAGGCAAAAATTAGTTTTTAATAAGATTAGAAAGAGCCTCACCTAAGCGTGAGGCTCTTTTGTTTATAAAAGACTGCCCCGTA
>CAJJBS010000022.1:0-10257 GCA_905182385.1 Fidelibacterota bacterium TCS55 | reverse complement strand
TTTTAGATTTAATTCTTTTTGGATCTTTTCTGACCTAGGATCAGCTAATATTGATCTTCCACCTAAAGCCCGTGGTCCAAATTCCATCCTACCCTGAAACCAACCTATCGTTTTTTCCTCACTTAATTCTCTAGATATAATTACTATTTAATAAATAAAAAAATGTTCTTTATTGTATTTCTTACAGCGCTAGTGATTATGCATGGTTATGTTGGTTGGAAAATATTTTCTGACCTAGACCTTAATTCTACATATGCTTCAATAGCTATCATATTAGTTATCATTTTAACTCTTTTACCAGTTTTGCCGATTCTTTTTAGATACATTGGCTATGAATCAAATTTATTAGATAAATTATCTTTCATTGGTTACACCAGCTTAGGTTTCTTTACACTTAGCTTTTTAGCCTTTATTTCAAAAGATTTAATAATAAAATCCTGGGATGTTATATCCTCTTTTTTCCCAGCTGATGTAAAGCAACAAGTAACCCTAGACATAGAAAAACGAGAATTTATTCAAAAATCATTAAGCATTGGAATATTAACATTAATTGGACCCACCACAGCTTATGGGTTTTACTCAGCGAGAAAAGGGCCTTCCATTATTCATCAAACTATTTTTTTAAAAAACTTACCTGATTCTTTTGAAAATTTTACCATTGCCCAAATATCAGACCTACATGTTGGACCAACAATTAAAAAACCATATGTAGAAAAAGTTCTAAATCAAATTTCAAATATAAACCCAGATCTAATTGCTATAACCGGTGATATGGTTGATGGTTCTATTGATTATTTAAAAAAAGATTTAGAACCATTGTCTCAAATGGTCGCTAATTATGGAACATACTTTGTCACAGGAAACCATGAGTATTATTCTGGTGCAGAAAGATGGTTAGAGGAAACTAATCGTATGGGTTTTACTAACTTAGTTAATGAAAATAATTTAATTACAATTAATAATCAAAATATAGTTTTAGCAGGAGTTACAGATTATAGAGCTCATCAAATTATTCCTAGTCACAAATCCAATCCTAAAAGCGCACTTAATGGAATAAAAAGTGAAAAAGTAAAAATTTTATTAGCTCATCAACCTTCTAGTATCTTTAAGGCTAATGAAGCAGGCTACGATCTTCAAATTTCAGGTCATACGCATGGTGGGCAATTTTGGCCATTTACATACCCTACAAAAAAAGCAAATCCTTATTTATCAGGTTTACATAATCATAATGGTACTCAAATATATGTGAATAGTGGGACTGGCTATTGGGGTCCTCCTCTACGCCTTGGTGTCCCTGCTGAAATAACACTCTTTAAACTGAAAAAAAAGCTAACTACAACATAAAGCTTATAGTGGCTTAGGTAGTCTTATTTTATCAGAAGTATTAAGAATTATACCTAGTATATACTAAAAAGGGACACAACCCCCGTATTCTGTTCATATTAAAGCCTTACCTAAGCGTGGGGCTTTTTTGTTTGTGGGATGATCTGAAAATTAAATTTATATAAATTACTTTTTAAACAATAAAAATAATTATTAATTTTAGGGATGAATATGATAAATAAAATATTATCATCTTTCCTAGCTTTTGTATTGATAGGTTCAAATATTCATTTAATTGACTCTACACATTTAACTAAAGTAGACGATTATAGTATTTGTTCTGTTGATTGTGAGCACAACGAACATTCTGCCTCTTATAATGATTGCGATGTTTGTAATAAGAAAGTTCGTGAAGACTTTATTGTATTTAATAACGAATCATTAATTAATGGTTTTAATAATTTATTTTTTGATAAAATTGAAATAATCAATTCTGATAATTCACATGGTCTCTTTGATTCAAGGGCCCCCCCCTCAAATATATCATAATTATACTACACAGTTTTTGACAGCTGTATAAATAAAGTCATTTTTTAAAATAAAAAATTTAGGGGAGTCAATTATGACTTTTAATATTGAAAAGAGCATGCGCTCTTTAGTATCTGTTTTGGGAATATTTTTAGCACTATTCATTGTGAGTTGTGAAGATGATGATCATGCTCACGAGGAAGAGCATATTGATGCAGAAGGCTTTATTCTAGAAAGTGATGGAACTGAAATTTATAGAGAATTTAAAGGAACTAAAACAGGCTCTGTAACATTAGCTGTGGGAGATACTTTAGAACTCTCTGTACATTTTCTTGGTGATGATGGAAAAGAGTTAGAGCATGATGATCATGAAGGTGAAGAAGAGGAAGAGGAAGAAGCAGAATTAAGAGTTTCTGGCTTTAATTCTAGTATTGCCACAGTTGAATTCGAAGAAGAGCATGATGATCATGGCGATGATCATGAAGAAGAAATGGCATTAGAAATCATAGGTCTCAGTGCTGGTTCAACAAGCTTTAAACTAGAGTTAATGCATGATGAGCATGCAGATTACACCTCTACAAACAACGTGCCAATCACTGTTAAATAAGCTTGTATTAATTGCAATTTTTTGTGCATGCAGTATGCCAATGCATTTTCTGCATGCACAAAATGCAAGGTTAACGGGAGAAGTTCGTTCTTCAGAAGACTCTATACCTCTTGAAGATGTAAATGTTTATCTCAAATATTTGAACATAGGTTCAGCGACTGATATAGATGGTCAATTCTCAATAAATAAACTCCCTTTTGATAATGTAGAAATCAAAATTTCAATTCTTGGTTATAGAGATACAACTCTATTTATAGAAATAAATAACACTTTAGTTGATATTGGTAAAATATTTCTCAAACCTGAAGTTTTACATTTTGATGAAATAAGCGTAGAAGTTCACAGCAATCTTGACCCAACTTCTTCACTGTCTAGTTTTTCCATGTCAGGAAAAAAAATGCAAGAAAATATGAAAGGTTCGATTGCGCAAACCCTTCAAAATGAGGTAGGTGTAGCAATTCAATCAATGGGGCAAGGGACAACGCGTCCTATCTTAAGGGGCTACTCTGGAGATCGTTTTCTAATCACTGAAAATGGGTTTGAAGTTGGTGATCTATCTCAAACTTCTGTTGATCATGCTCTAAGTATGGATTTAGGGGGAGTAGAAGAAATTGAGATTATAAGAGGTCCACGTGCTCTTCTATTTGGATCAAATACTATAAGTGGGGTAATTGATGTTGAAAAAAACTCTATACCTGAAATCGAATTTGACCATTTTCATACTTACTTAACATCGGGTTACGACTCTGGAAATAAAGGTTTATTCAATAATATTTCATTAGTCGCTCCTATGAATAAGAATAATATTCGAATATCTTTGCAAAATAGAAAGACTGGTGATCAGATCACGCCATTGGGTGCATTAGAAAATACTTCAATGAATACTACGGAAGGTTTTTTTGGAATAACTAGATTCTATGATCGAAAAAGAGGCTCTGTTTCTATTGAGCATGTTGAAATGGTTTATGGAATTCCAGGAAGCCCAGAAGGACACATTGATGGTGTAGATTTAAAGATGAATAAAACCACTCAGAAGTTTAATTATCATCAAGATATTAATTTCAAAGGTTTTGAGACTTTTGACTTAGATCAAAAGTTTATTCATTATGGTCATTCTGAATTTGAATCACAGCAGAAAATGGCCTCAGTTAAATTAGGACAGGACATATTGCTTGTTCAGTCCAAGATCACAGGACTAAAAAGAGAATTAGGTGCAGCTTTTCAATACCGAATGTTTAAGGCGGGTGGTTTTTATTGGACACCAAATACATCTGAATCAAATATTTCATTTTTTGGTTTTAATGAGAAATTTCTTTTTGGTCTTACAGGTCAAGTTTCATTTAGAGGTGAATATTCTATTATAGAACCTCAAAGTAAGGGAACAAATTTTTCAAATATTGATGAAAAATTTGTTAACAATAAGAACTTTGGTTTTCTTTCTTTATCAGCTGCACTTATTAAATCTTGGGATAATTGGCAACTTTCAACAACCATTATGAGAGCTGGAAGGACACCTGGTATTGAAGATCTCTTTTCAGATGGCCCTCATCTTGGCAGTTATAGCTATGAGATCGGTAACCCTACTCTTAACATTGAAAAAACACTTGGGCTAGAAAGCTCCCTTCAATATCAAAAAGAGCGATTTTCATTTTTATTAAATGGGTTCTTTAATCAAAGTCCAAACTTTCATCAGTATATGAAGATGGGTGATGGGTATGTCCCAGGTTCAGATTGGATTGAATGGGGTAGTGGATCAAGTGGCTGGCTATATAAATATCAAATGCGTGGAATTGAAACAGAAATAAGTGGTGGCGAATTACAACTGGGGTATAAAGGGAAAGTCATCGACATCACTTCAGATTTCTCATTTGTTAGAGGAAAAGATAAAACAAATAATGAATATATTGGTTACATGCCAGCTGATAAAATTAGTTTATTGATTTCAACAAAATCAAATAAGGATATATCGGGATCAATTAGACTTAGTAAGATTCTAGATCAAACAAGGCTCTCAGAATTTGAAACAATGACTCAAGGGTATTCTTTGATTGATATCTTTGGAAGTTATTCTTTTGAAACGAAAAATGGAACGCATCGCTTAGTTCTTCAACTAAATAATTTGCTTAATGAAACATATTATAATCATTTATCTAAAATAAAATCTATTATGCCAGAAACCGGTAGAAGCATTGGTTTTCAATATCGATATCTATTTTAGAAAAGATATTAGAACTAAAGATTAGAGCTTAAAATTGTACTAATTAATTCTTCTTTAGACTCCATCAAAATTTCTACACTTGATACAGCCTTATAATAATATATATCAGATTTATCTTCGACTATAAAAGCTATTAACCCCGCATTATCAAATGCTTTGGTTTGCCCCATTCCACCGTTAAAATAACCTGAGTTTTGAACAAAAATAAAATTCTTATCATTTTGCTCAATTTCTTTCTTTTGAAACGGAAGTAATGGATTTTCATCGCCACTGAATTGATCTACCCATCGATCAATATTTTGTTCAGTAGATCCACCAATATTCTTAAAAACAATTAGGTTGAATTCACCCATTGAGTTTTTTATGATGTATTCTTTATCTCTCATTGAAGAACTAGGTTTAATAGAGGTCCAGTTAGTTGGGATAGTTGAGACTGTTTTATTTGAATTGATTTGCGATGATAAATTATTTATTTTTTCGACTGGATTCAAGTTTGAAGGCTGATCAAAATCAACCAAAAATATTAAAACAACACCACTAAAAAAGGCTAATATGTAAGAGGCTAATTTAAACTTATTCATAGATAAATATAACGCTCAAAACGCTTGAAGAACAACTTTTTATTAATAATAATTAATATTAATTTCCGCTTTATTATTACAATGTAAATGAATATAATTTTCAAATCAATAAGACCTTCCTTAACTATTTTATTTTTATTTAATCTCTCATTATCAGCATGTGAAGATCAAGTGTTTGAGATTATAAACAATGAAGAAGTAATACTTACAGCATTGCGTGAGCGATCAGAAACTAAGTTGAGTAATAGTACGCGTGATTTTTATTCAATATTTTCAGATAGTTCTACTTTTAATATTATCTATCCAGGTACTAATAAAAGTTGCGGTTACATTTTAAGATATTATTTTTATACTAATATTTTTATTGGTAGCGATCAGAGTATACTGGTATCTATGGATAGGTCAAGATTCAATATTTTATCAGAAGATAATGTTATTAGTCAGACAAAAAGTGTGATTGAGCGTATCAGAAATATGTCTTTTGGAAATGAAGAGTATCAAGAATTCATCAATGAATATCCAAACTTAAAATAACAAAGAAAATCATGGTCAAAATTTTTACAATCATTATGTTATTATGTGCACTATCTTGTTCTGAAAATGAGGATTCAGCAAATACTGAAAAAATATTCGTAAATGATATTGAAAGAGAATATATTTTATATATTCCAGAATCTTATGATGGAAACTCAAAGTTACCAATATTGTTAAATTTCCATGGTGGTGGTATGGATGCATCTGGACAGTTATACATTTCAGATATGCGATCATTAGCAGATACAGAAAACTTTATTTTAGTTTATCCTGAAGGTCTCTATGGTCTTTGGAATGTGTCATTGCCATCTGATTCAGAGAGTAAAAACAATACAGATGATATTGGATTCATAAATACGTTGATTGATCAAATTGCATCTACCTATAATGTTGATACGAGCAGGGTATACGCTACAGGTTTTTCCAATGGAGCTGGAATGTCATATACTCTTGCTTGTGCCATGAGTAATAAAATTGCTGCCATTGCATCAATGGGAGGACTCCTTTACATGCATACAGCACAAAATTCAAAACCTAGTCCAGTAGCAATAATGAGTATACACGGTACAGCTGATTACCCAAGGCCCTATGAAGGGATAGATAACTATTATTATTCTATTAATGAGATGCATCAATATTGGATAAATCAAAATAAGACTGACAAGGTACCTGAAATTATTTCTTTTAACTCAAATGGAAAAACAGTTGAATATCATTCATATAAAAATGGTACAAATAATACTTCGATTGATCATTATAAAGTAATAGATGGTGAGCATAATTGGCTAGAGATTGAATATAAAGATTCTAATACCAACCAATTGATATGGGATTTTGTATCAAAATATGATGTCAATGGGTTAAGATAATTTAATTAATTCAAAAAATAGAATACTATATAACCATAAAATCAGACAATGAAGTACATCACGTATTTATTTATTTTTATTTGTTTTGCTAAATCTCAATCAGACTTAAATATACAAAACATTCAAGAAATGCCATTACATACAAAAATACTTTGGGGCGAGAATGGTTTTTTTAGGCAGCTTAATTTTGGACCAAAAACAAGAAAAGACGAACTTAAGCTTCGTGTCAAAATGCTTCAAAATCATCAAAAACTAGCTTTGCTTAGTTTAGGCATGTTGGCTTATCAGTCTTCACTAGGTTATAATATTGCTGAAGGTGATTATAAAAAACTTTCAAAACATCGAAAGTTTAGCACCATAACATGGGGTTTATATATGACTTCTGCTTCTTTGAGTTATTTAGCCCCTCCAGCTCAAAAATATGAAAAACGAGTAAGTTCAATGAAAATACATCGTTGGTTATCTTATATCCATTTTGCAGGTATGATGGCCGTTCCTTTCCTGGGTAAAAATATTTCGAATTCAAATGATTATGATAAAGCTCTGGCACTACATAAAAATGTTGCTACTATTACATTTACAAGTATGAGTATATCTGCATTGCTAACCATCTTACCATACTGATGAATCGACTCGTATTTATACTGCTTATATCAGTGAGCTTTTCACAAAATATTGATATTGCATCTTCAGAAATAAAGTATTTTGGGAATCATTTTCTTCATAGTTGGATAGGTGTTTCAAACAAAGCAACAAGTACTATCATTTATGATGAAATAAAAAAAGATGGAAGCGTTACAATTGAGGTGCCTTTAAACTCTTTTGATAGTAAAATCTCAGGAAGAGATTCAAATATGTTATTTTATACTGATGCACTTGACTATCCAATTGTGAAGTTTAAATCATCTGAAATTTCCACATTTAATGATTCAGTTGAGATCATTGGTGATTTATTATTTCATGGCATTAGCAAGCGTTTATCTACTTCAGCAACTATTAATACTTCAAATGGGTTTAAAGTTGAAGGAAGTTTTATAATTAAGTTATCAGACTTTAATGTATCTAGACCAACTTTTATGTTTATGAAGATGGATGATTTAATTCGAATTGATTATACCTTTCATGCTAATTAATACTTTTTAATTTTTGATAAAATGTTAATAGCAGAATTAAGAGGAATAATCGTGACAATTAGAGCGGAACAACTCACAGAAATATATTTTCAAGAAATAATGCAAGCTAAAGAAAAAAAAAGAAAAACATTATCTCAAGTTTTAATTGATGGAGATATTGGTCTTGACTACTCTGATTTTGGAAGAGATTATAAGGCTCGAGGTTTAAAAATTGATAAAGATAGTCAATTAATAATTACTGGATTTGACAATGATGATTATTATGGCGAAGGGTATAGTTTTTACCGATCTAAGGTAAAAACTATAAATGTAAGTGATCATTCTTACGCTGAATTTGGCTGGCGCGATGAACTCTTCTTAATTACGTTTGAATATGAGTTTGGTTTATTTAAACAATATCAAATAAATTCAAATATGGATTTATTTAAGAGTAATCAACTAAATATTGTCACTTCAACAATTTTAGCAAAGCCTATTATTAAGATTGCATCTTTGATGAGTTATGAAGGTCAAAAATTAAAGAGTAAAGATGATTTTAGATTTGAAAAAAGATCACTTTATTCATTAATTGTCAAACCAAAAAAATCATTATTTTTTAATAAAATGACATATAAAAATTCATTAGATGTAAGTCTAGAAATGTTTAGTAAATAAAGGATTGAGATTGCATTTATCTAAAAACAATTTTGAAGAACTGGATGCTAGATATAGATCAAATCTTTTCAATTCAATAGTAGGGATTAAGCAAGCCTCCCTTGTTGGAACAATTAATTCAAATAATTTAACTAATCTTGCAATCTTTAGTTCTACTGTTCATCTTGGAAGTAACCCTGCCTTAATCGCCCTTTTTACACGACCAAAAACATTACCTCCAAAGCAAACACTAAATAATATAATTTCAGAAGGTAGTTTCACTATTAATCATGTAAATAAAGACATTCTTTCACGTTCACATTGTACTGCATTCAAATTTACAGCTAGTGAATCTGAGTTTACTGAATGTGGACTAAGAGAAAAGTTTATTGATAATTTTAGAGCACCTTTTGTTAAAGAATCGCATGCATCGATAGGTGTGGATTATGTTAGACATTTTGATATTAAAGAAAATGGAGTTATAATGGTTATAGGAGCTTTATCACATATTATTGTTAATCAAGATAATATTCAAAAAAATGGTGAAGTTGATATGATGTCACTAGATTCTATAGGTGTCGCTGGTAATAATACTTACTATGAACTTCAAAAAAAGAAAACGTTAGATTATATAACTTCTGATCAAAAAAGTGTATTAAATGAAATTATTAATTCTGAGATATCAAACCTTGATTCATAAAATTTTATTTATTTAACTTTATTTTGTAGCATTAAAAATTGTACTTTCGCCACTAATTTTTGAATTAATTCGAATAAATAAAATAATAAAGAAAGAAAAATAATGTCAAAAACAAACTCACTACATGACAAGATTAAATCTCATTACGCAACTTTTGAAGATGAGCATGCAAAAAATGCTTCTGGAAATAAAGCTGCAGGTAGTCGTGCACGTAAAGCTTTAGGTGAAATTAAAAAGCTTGTTACAGATTATCGTAAAGCTTCTGTTGCTGGAGAATAATTAACTTTTTAAGTTAAAATTAATTAAAAAGCCTCCATCTTGGGGGCTTTTTTCTTTTATAAGAAAGATGCTTATTTTTGTTGATTATATGTTATATTTGAAATGTATACTTTAATTAATTCTGTTTTATTTGTAATAATTTTCTGAATTATAACTCCTTATCTCACAATTAACAGAAGTATTTTAATTAACTAAGTTCAGGTGTTTGTCACCTGTGAAGGATGAATGAATGAATATATATGTAGGGAATATCTCTTGGCAGTTAACTGAAGAAGACCTAACTACTTCTTTTGCTGAATACGGCGCAGTCGATAGTGCTAAAATTATCACTGACCGTGAAACAGGCCGTTCTAAAGGCTTTGGCTTTGTTGAAATGTCAAATGACAGTGAAGCTGAAAAAGCCATTGAAGGATTGAATGGTAAAGAGTTGGATGGTCGTGCTATGAAAGTAAACGAATCCAAACCACGAGAAGATAGGCCAAGACGCCCTAGATACTAAATTTTATAGTATCTGATTTTCCGATTCATTTTATTTGATATCGGTATTAAAAAGCCTCCTTATTGGAGGCTTTTTTATTTATTCAATGATTGCAATTATAAAACTGTATAATCTTAGAACTAATAAAAGGAATTGTAATGTTAAAAAAACTAATACTAACTGTTATTACTTTTCTTACTATATCAAACATTTTTGTTCAAGGTAAAAAGACAGTTTATATGGAAGCTCGTGGTGTAGGTTTTTTTATATTCTCTTAATTATGAGAGAAACATTAACGATAATATTACTGTAAGAGTTGGTTATGGTTTTATTCCTCTTGTTGGTGTGGATGATAGATGTGTAGGTGGAAGAGT
>CAJJBS010000021.1 GCA_905182385.1 Fidelibacterota bacterium TCS55 | reverse complement strand
GAAGAAAACTCAACGAGCAAGACCCCCTAGGCACTGAAAATGGAAGGGGTTGGGTTGGGAGTAAATGGCGTCCCCACACTGTAGAATATATTTTGTAAGTTCCTGTATGAAACGCCTCTGGGTCAAATAAAGGAATAAAATGAATAAACTATTATCAATAATCATATTAATAATGTTCGCGAATGGATTATTCGCTCAAACTGAAACAGCAGCCCTTAAAAAAGTTGCTGCTGAATTTGAAAAGAACTTCAATGCAAATGACTTTGAAGGCATCTTTAACCAGTTTTCAAGTCCAATGCAAACTGCAGTTCCACTTGACAAACTGACCAACTTTTTAACCAACATAAGCTCTGAAGCTGGTGAAATCACCAAACTGACGTTTGTCAAAGACCAAAATGGAAGTCTTGCCCTTTACAAAATTAATTTTGAACGAAAACTGCTCGGTCTCAATCTTTCCATTGATGGCAATTCTGAAATCAATGGAATGCAGTTTATTCCATTTAAAGAGGATAACCTGCCCAAAATGGAACGCAACATATCCAAACTTATCTTGCCTTTCAAAGGCGAATGGACAGTGTTTTGGGGAGGTGATACCAAGGAATTAAACTATCATGTTGTTGACCAGGCACAAAAGAATGCTTTTGATTTGCTCATTACCGATGAAAAAGGGAACTCCTACAAAACCATTGGCCAAACCAATGACGATTATTATGTCTTTGGCAAAGAGATTATTGCACCCGCGGCTGGTGAAGTAGTTTTGGTCGTTGAAGGCATCAAAGACAATACTCCCGGGGAAATGAATCCAATATATGTTCCGGGAAACACTGTAATCATAAAAACTGCAAACGATGAATATCTCTTCTTTGCACATTTTAAACAACATTCTATTAAAGTAAAACAAGGGCAACAGGTGAAGCAGGGAGAGCTTTTAGGGCTTTGTGGTAATTCAGGTAATTCAACTGAACCACATTTGCACTTTCAAATCCAGAATGTCGAAAACATGAATAAAGCAACGGGTGTGAAATCCTATTTTGATAATATTCTAGTCAATGGAGAATTAAAAAATGATTACTCTCCTATTAAGGGTGAAAAAATCAAAAACAATTAGAATATATATCTAAATCGTGCCTCACTAAACGTGGGGCTTTTTTGTTTATAAAAGGCACTCACACATTGTTAGATTATTTTTTGTAATTTTTGTCAAATATTAACTGATATAACTACCAATAGAGTAACTATAAAATGGAAGCATTTGGAATAATCGGCTTTTATTTGTGGACTTAGCTATGAATTACTCGAGGATGTAAAATTAATAACTTTCGAACCTGAAATATCACATCTAATAATGTTGATGAGCTTAACCTACATGTTCAGTCTGTTTCTTGGTAACAGGCATTACAGATGAAAAATCGATTAAAAGTACTACGAGCTGAACGAGATTGGACTCAGGCTAAGTTGGCTGAGGAACTAGATGTTTCAAGACAAACAATCAATGCTATTGAGACGGGAAAATTTGATCCAAGCTTGCCACTTGCTTTCAAAGCTGCTCGGCTATTTGATATATTGATAGAAGATATTTTTCAAGATGAAGTGGACTCTTGATTTACAATTCACTCGTGGACTTAGGTCAATCTCATAACCTGATCGGTGGGTAATTAGTTTAATCTTTTAATAAAAGTTTTAAGTATTAGTTAAAGTACTATCTATAATACTTAATACCAGGTATATTCCACTTTAATAATAAAGTAAGTTATCGAATCTATAATATGCCTATCACAATTCATCTAGATGCTATGTTAGTAAAAAGAAAGATTTCGCTCACTGAGCTATCAAAAGCCGTCGGACTTTCATTGACAAATTTATCTATGTTAAAAAATGGGAATGTGAGAGGCGTTAGGTTCGAGACACTGGAAAAGATCTGTATTGTTTTGGACTGCCAGCCTGGAGATTTACTTGAATGTCAGCCTTATACAGATGAAAAAAATAACAAGAATAGAAAAGACATATTCGAAATAATAAGTAAAAATATTATGAAATTGAAAAATAAGGAAACTTAAGATGTTAGAGACTTTATTAAATGGTGGACCCTTTATGATGGTATTACTCATATTAGTAGGGAGTATCATTTTTATTTCAGTAAAAAATATTAAAGAACCCTATAATACTAATGGTATTGTGTTACTGGGTATCTTTAGTGCTTTAGTTGGTATCTTAGCCACATATCTTGGAGTCAATGCTGCATTTAGTGCAGTATCAGAGATTAGCAATATTTCTCCACAGATTTTAATTAATGGTTTAAAGATATCATTAATTACATCATTTACAGGAGGAATTATTATGCTTATTTCAACAGCGCTATGGTATTTTTTTATAAAACGACACAATCTGCTTGTTGTATAATTCGACGCCTAATCGACCTCCAGCGAATTAAAATAGATGAGACTACATGAGTCTCATAACCCGATGGGTGTTGGGTAAGTATAATATTTAATTATTTTCAATAAACTATTTAGAGGTTATACATCAATGTTTCTACGTGCACTTAATCTTGCCAAGATACCTGTATTGATAGCAATGATTGTAACACCAATTCGTTTTTCCCTTGAACTGGCTGGATTACCTGAGAACGTTATTTTCATTATTGGACTACTCTGGCTTACTTTGGCATTTGCCGTTTACTGGGGAATAAAATTATATAGCGAAAAACAACCATACCTATTACTCCTTTTAAGTTTAATTATATTTTCACCCCTTTCGAGGTTTACAGTTTTTGTTGTTTGGTGGATTGATACTAAATGGTCGATAGGAACTCATTATGGTTTTTATTTTGATAATTGGATACAGGCGCTTTTAAATCATATCGTTTACGGAGCTCTCGTTCAAATCATCCCTGGGTTTTTATTAGGTTCAATAACGCTTGCTATTATGCGGTACAGGAAATCTGTATTTAAGTAAACCAATTAAAAGGAGAATAAAATGAAACGCCTCTGGCTCAAATAAAGGATTGGAAAATGAAAAAGTCATTAGAAGAAAATAATATAGCATTAGGAGCTGCGTTTGGTGTAGTCTTTGGAATAATCCTTGGAGCAGCTATCGATAATGTAGGACTGGGTATAGCTTTAGGTATAGCATTAGGCGCGGGTGTAGGTTCAACACTAAAGAATAAAAGTAAATGAAACGCCTCTGGGTTATATCTAAGTTAAGTAATGAATAAAATAGCAGATGTTTTGCATTGGATTGGATTTTTTGGAACATGTTTTATGTTAGTTTTATCATTTCTTGATGAAAGTAGAGATGAGGTCCTCATCCATTTTACTGCATCTATGATTCCAAATACTCTTTCATGGTTTATCGCAGTTCTGTTGACAGGAAAAAGGAATTTTTTCCCATTCTTAATTAAATGAAACGCCTCTGGGTCATATAAAGGAGAATGATGAGAAACGCAACTACCAACATACATATGACAGGAGAGCAACTCAAAGCTTTAGAGGGCAGATTATGGAAAGCAGCAGGGCACTATAATACCCAAAACACTTCTTTTACTTTGTCTTATCATAGGTTGTACAACAGGCCCTTATACTATTACTGATGATTTTACGGGAACTACAATTCATAGTGGTAATATGTTCAATCAATAAAATAGGACAAAGATATGTATACTCTATATTCTATCCCTGGCACATGTTCGACTGGCATTACAGTTCTTTTAACAAAATTAGAACTAGATTTTGAAATTGTTAAAACAAATGAGATGGAAAATTATGCTGACATCGTACCAACTAATCAGGTACCAGCTTTAAAAGATGGTGATAAAATTATTACTGAAGGTGCAGCCATTGTATTATATCTTTTAGAAAAGCATAAAAATGATATTTTGCCGCAAGATATCACCCAAAAAGGTGAGTTTTTACAGTATTTAATGTTTAATAATGCAACTTTACATCCTGCATATTCAAAAGTCTTTACAGCAAATGCTATCTTGACTGATGGAGATGAAAAAACTAATTTTTTGAATGCTTTAGCTGATAATTTATCAAAATATTGGGCTATCATTGACAAAAGATTAGCAAACAGAAAATATGTTACAGGTGATAAGCCAACAGTTATTGATTATTTAATTGCGATTTACACAAGTTGGAATAGCTATTTCCCAATGATTGAAGTGACACTTGGAGACAATGTTAAAAGGCTTACAGAAGAAATTATTGAATTACCTGAATTTAAAGCTGCTTATAAAAAAGAAGGCGTTGGATTTACGAAAACTTTTTAATTTCGTAACTGTATAGAAATTGGCTCAATTAAATTATAAAAATAAAGTAATTGAAGATTGTCTTCATGTTGAATTGCCTTCACCATCTTATGATGATGACCAGTTGGACTATATCTATCTTGAAGAAGAAAGTAAGAACGGATTATTAGCTA
>CAJJBS010000020.1 GCA_905182385.1 Fidelibacterota bacterium TCS55 | reverse complement strand
AGTAAAATGCTCATTAAAAATGGACCATCAGGCAAAGCCTTAAATTTTCTTTTACAAGAAATTAGTCGTGAAATAAATACAATCGGATCTAAGAGTGCATCTGAAAAAGTAATAAATAAAGTTATATTTATGAAAGATGAGTCTGAAAAAATTAGAGAACAAGTACAGAATATTTTATGAATAACTTTATAATTATTTCAGCTCCGTCTGGATCAGGAAAAACTACTATTTGCAAATACTTACAAAAGTTAGATTCTTCGATTATTTTTTCTGTATCATGTACTACGCGTCAAATAAGAGAAAATGAAATTGATGGCAAGGATTACTTTTTTACGTCAAATTCAAAATTTGAAAAAAAAATTAAAGATGATAAATTTGTTGAATGGGAAAAAATTCATGGTAATTTCTACTATGGAACATTGAAGTCAACTTTAGATGAAGCAATTAATAAAGATAAAATGATCCTTTTAGAGTTGGATGTGAAAGGTGCGATGTCTGTAAAAAAACTTTACCCAACTAAATCATTATCAATTTTTGTAGAACCTCCAAGTGTTGAAGATTTAAAATATCGTCTTCAAAAAAGAGGCACTGATAGCAATGAACGTATAATTAAACGTTTAGAAAGGCTTGATTCAGAATTAGCATATAAATCAAATTTTGATTATCACATAATAAATGATGATTTAGATCAAGCCGTAAATAAAATTATGAATATTATTAAAAATAAAAATAAAGGAGTAATCTATGGCTCTTGAACCAATATCTATCCGAAAAATGGAAAAACTTACAGATGACCAATATGAAGCTGTCGTCGTAATGTCTAAACGTGCAAAACAAATTCTCAAAAATAGAATTGTTGAAGATTTAATGACTGCCTCAGTTGAAGAAGTTGAAATGGGAGTCTATGATGAAATTGTTGAAAAGAATCCTGATGATTATGAAGAGGTGGAAAAGCCAACGACTGTTGCTGTAAATGAATTTATCAGTGGTCATTTAAAATGGGAAGAGAATCAAGATTAATTTTTAAAAAAAATAATCTGTTTCAAATATTATGAGAAATCAATATTTAAAACAACTGCGTGAGATGTATGGTGATGAACTTTACTTAGATTCTGTCTCAAATTTAACAAATAGTTCTAGTGTCTCTGGGTTTAGTCGTAATAACGAAACAAACTTAGAGCCTTATAATAAACATATTAATAAATGCCAAAAATTCATTATTAGCGATGTGAATGAAAAAATTGTTTTTGGTTTAGGGGATCAAAATGCGTCTTTACTCTTAGTTGGAGATGCTGCCGATGAACAAGATGCTTTGCAATTTGAGCCATTTGTTGGACCTGCTTTAAAATTATTAGATAAAATTTTATTAGCTATAAATTGTTCTCGTCAAAAAGATGTTTATATATGTAATGTGCTTAAAGATGAACCTCCAAAAAATAAAGTTTTTCTACCAATTGAAGAAAATGAATCTGAATCATATTTATTTCATCAAATTAATTTGATAAAGCCCAAACTCATTGTAGCTTTAGGTAGAGTTGCTGGAATGAGGCTTCTAAATGTTGATAATTCGTTAAAAAGTATGCGAGGTGTGATTCATGACTATAATAAAACACCATTAATTGTTACCTATCATCCAATAGATTTACTAGAAGACTTTAATAGAAAATCAGAAGCTTGGAAAGATTTCAAATGGATTCGTTCCCTAATTGAATAAAAAAAATGGCAAAAAAAAATAATTTAAATGAATTAGTAGCGCAGCCTCAAGCACTAGAAGCTGAAAAAGCTGTCCTAGGTTCGATGCTGACTACAAAAGAAGCAGTGAGCAAAAGCATGCAATGGTTAACTGCTGATCAATTTTATAAAACTTCTCATGAACGGATTTTTGCTTGTATGGTTGACCTCTTTGAAATAGGAGAACCGGTTGATGCAATTTCAGTTGTTAATAGATTACAAAAGAAAAATGAATTAGAAAGTGTTGGTGGAGCTTTTTATATTACTGGATTAGCTGAATCTGTTCCAACAACAGCAAATGTTGAACATTATTCAAAGATAGTTCTCGAGAAACATCTCTTAAGAACTCTTATTAAAGTATCTCATGAAGTTTCAAAAGATGCTTTTGAAGATTCACAAGATGTTGATGAAATATTAGACTCAGCTGAATCAGCTATTTTTAATATTTCTGAGAAAAGACTTCGAGGTGGATTCAAGCATATTGATCCTATTTTACATCAAGCTTTTGAAGAACTAGATAAAATTGCATCCAAGCCAGGTTCGGTAACAGGTGTTCCCTCTGGTTTAATGGATCTTGATGATATGACCTCAGGCTTTCATCCCGGCGAATTAATTATTGTCGCTGGACGACCCGGTATGGGTAAAACTGCACTAGCTCTTTCAATGGGTAGAAATGCAGCTATTCTTAATAAAACAGGTGTTGGAATGTTCAGCCTTGAGATGGCAAACCATCAATTAGCAATGCGTTTACTTTGTGCTGAAGGTCGTGTTGATAGTCATTTAGTCAGAACAGGCAAACTACCTAAAACTCAATGGAAAAATTTAAGTATTGCGGTTGGTTCTTTAGCAGAAGCGCCAATCTATTTAGATGATACGCCAGGTATGTCTGTTTTAGAAGTAAGAGCAAAAGCTCGTCGTTTAAAAGCTGAGAAAGATGTAGGTTTAATCATTGTTGATTATTTACAATTAATGACTGGTCCTAAAGGTTCAGAAAGTAGGCAACAAGAAATTTCGCAAATTTCACGTTCCTTAAAAAATTTAGCTAAAGAGATAGATTTACCTGTGATTGGATTATCTCAGTTATCAAGAGCAGTTGAAAGTCGAAGTGACCGTAGACCTCAATTATCAGATTTACGTGAATCTGGAGCGATTGAACAAGATGCAGATCTTGTTATCTTTTTATATAGACCTTGGGTTTATACTCAAGATGATGATGATAGGGGTAAAGCTGAAATTATAGTTGCTAAGCAACGGAATGGTCCTACAGGGATTATTGAAGCAACTTTTATTGATCGATTTGCTCGTTTCGAAAATATGTCTTCTTTTGTAGAAATGGAAGCTGACTCACAATTTTAAATGAAAAATCCTCTCACAAGATTCGCACCGTTTCTTGTTGGTGAATTTCCTAAGCCATTTTTAGAATTATTAAGTTCTGTTACTCATCATGATCAACTTTCTGAAAGTGAATTAAAGACTATTCTTTGGAAAGCATATGAGTTTGGTTCAAGGTTTCATGAAAGTCAAAAAAGATTATCTGGAGAATTATATTTTGAATCTCATTGTGTTGAAGTAGCCAAAATACTTGCGAATTGGAATATGGATCATATTACAATTATTGGAGGTCTACTTCATGATACTATTGAAGATACTGAAGCAACAATTGAAGATATTAAAGAAAATTTTGGTTCTGATGTTGCAAACTTAGTAAATGGTGTAAGTAAATTAGGCGGGATTCGTTTTTCTAGTCGTACAGCTAAACAGGCTGGAAATTTTATGAAAATGCTAATCTCTGTTGCTCAAGATTTAAGAGTCATTATTATAAAATTTGCTGATCGATTACATAACATGTCAACGATAAATTACCTACCTAGAATTAAGCAACACCGTATAGCTGTAGAAACGCGTGATGTCTATGCACCTTTATCACATAGGCTTGGTATGGCAAAAGTAAAATGGCTATTAGATGATTTTGTTCTAAAGACATTAAACCCTGATATTTATAAAGAAATTTCTTCGAAACTTAAATCTTCAAATAAAGAACGTGAGAAGTATATAAAAGTAATTACTAAAATTTTAATTGAAGAACTAAAAAATTATAAGATTAATCCTTTAATTAGTGGCAGACCTAAATCTTACTCTTCTATATATGGTAAAATGGTAAAAAGAGGTAAAGCATTTGAAGAGATATATGATACTTTAGCTTTACGTTTAGTAGTAGATAAAATTGAAGACTGTTATTTAGCATTAGGTATAATTCACCAAAAATTCAAACCACTTCAAGAAAGATTTAAAGATTTCATTGCAACACCTAAAAGTAATGGTTATCAATCAATTCACACAACAGTAGTAGGGCCAGGTGGGAAGTTGGTTGAAATTCAAATTAGAACAGAAGAAATGGAGCAAACTGCTGAGATTGGTGTTGCTGCCCACTGGCGTTATAAAGAAGGTCATAAAGATTCAAAAAATATTGATACGCATGTAAAATGGTTAAGAGAATTATTAGATATTCTCCAAAGTGAAGAAAATGACCCTAAAGAATTTATGCATTTATTAAAAATTGATTTATTCAGTGACGAAATTTTTGTTTTTACTCCAAAAGGTGATCTTGTTCAATTACCTGTTAATTCAACACCCTTAGATTTTGCATATGAAGTTCATTCAGAAGTTGGCAAAACTTGTCTAGGAGCTAAAATAAACCACAAGACTGTTCCTCTTAATTCAAAACTTCAAAATGGTGATACTATTGAAGTAATTACTAGTAGTACACAACAACCAAATTATGGTTGGTTAAAATATGTGATTACATCAAAAGCGAGAAACCAAATAAAACGCTATCTTAAAAAACAAGAGCAAAAAGAAAGTATTATAATTGGTGAAGAGATATTAACGAAAAGTTTAAGACGATTAAAAATGTTGAAAAAAATTGATGAATTGAAAAGTTCATTCTCAAAATTTGGTTATGGTGGAGTAAGTGATTTAATCGAAGCTTTAGGCAAAGGTGAAATATCTGTTAGGGATATACTTAATAAACTTTCACCGGAAAAAGATTCAATCGAGGAAGAAGATTCATCGCATTTTTTTAATTTTAGAAAAAAGGAAAGTAGAAATATAAAAATAGAAGGTATCTCAAATATAATGTCAAATTTTGGTAAATGTTGTAATCCAATTCCAGGTGATAGTATGATTGGATTTATAACTAGAGGACGAGGAATTACCGTTCATCGCACCGAATGTAAAAGTTTACCATTATTAAGTGAAGAGTCTGATAGATTATTACCTGTTGATTGGGAAGTCGCTAGAAAAGATCTTTTTAATGTTAGAATGAAAGTTCTTGGCCAAGATCGAAAAGGTTTACTGAAAGATATGACTGAGACTATTTCTAAATTAAATATAAATATGATTTCAATTGATAGTAAAGTGAAAGATACAGTAGCAACTACAATTTTTACTATTCAAGTGAATAATGTAAAACAGTTAGATCGTGTTATAAAAAATATATCTAAAGTGAAAAATATTGATTTAGTTGAGAGAACTCATCAATAATTTATTAATTTAATAGTATGGGTAGATACTTAGCCATTGATCATGGTTCAAAAAGAATTGGTTTAGCTATATCAGATCCTATGAAAATTATTGCTAAGCCATTCAAAACAATTACTTACAATAATCTAGATGAGTTTTTTACTTTATTTATTAAAATATTAGAAGAAAAAGATGTAGAATGTATTGTTTTGGGCTTACCAATAGGAATGAAAGGTCAAGAGACTCTTCAAACAAAAAATGTTCTAGAATTTCAAAAAAAATTAAAACTAAAGATTAAGATACCAGTTTTTTTGCAAGATGAGCGTCTCAGTTCATTGAGTGCCAAAAAATCTTTAATTCAGCAAAAAATTAAAACTGGTCATAATAAAAGTAAAATTGATGAAACTGCTGCTGCTATTTTTTTACAACAATTTTTAGATACTAATCGTTTATGAATCTAATTAATAAACGGTCTTCCTTTCAGCTTTCAATAATATCAGGTGTATTGATTGGTCTTGCTTATCCACCTTTTCTTGGTATAACTGCATGGTTTGGTTTTGTTCCTTTAATTCATATTTGGTTAACTGAATCACCAAAAGAATCAGCTAGATGGAGCTTCTTTTCTGCCGTTATTGCAAACTTAATTTCTTTTTATTGGATAGGATTAAATTCAGGAGCTTCATTATTTCCTGTACTTTTATCACTATTTAGTTGCATTATCTATTTATCTTTGATGTGGGCTTTAATTGGTTCCTTATTAGCATTTTTAGAAAAGCGTTTAGGAAATGCAATACTAATAATTCCTTTTATATGGGTTACTTTTGAATGGTTAAGAAGTTTTGGTCCTTTAGGTTTTCCATGGGCAAACCTAGCAATAACACAAACAAAATTTCTTCCTCTTGTTCAAATAATTGATATTACTGGTTCAGAAGGCGTTGGCTTTTGGATTTTATTATTGAATACTCTTTTATATTTTTCACTCAAAGATAATTTTTTCAATAAAAAACTAAATATATCAATAATAATTGTATTTATAATTCCTTGGATATTTGGAATTAATAAAATTCAATCTTTTGAGAATAAAGATAATCTTAAAAGTCGCACTGTATCTGCAATTCAACCAAATATTAATCCTAACCAAAAATGGGATGTTTCATACCGAAATAGATTATACACTATTATGGATTCTCTTAATACAGAAGCATATTCATTCGAACCTGATTTAGTTCTTTGGCCAGAATCCGCATTGCCTGCCTATATGCGAGTTTCTGAACTTAAAAATAAATATGAATCGTTAGTTAAAAAAAGAGGGATACCCTTATTAATGGGAACTGTTGATTATAAGTATGAGTTAAATGAACGATTAAGCTATAACGGTGCAATCTTTTTTGGTTTAAAAGAAAATAAAATATATCATAAGAATTTTTTAGTACCTTTTGCAGAATACATACCATTTTCGAAGTATTTTAAGATTTTAAAAAAATTAAATTTTGGTCAAGCTAACTTTTCACCTGGAAAATCTTTCTCAACTTTCCCTCTTGACAGTATTCAATTTGGAAACCTTATATGTTATGAATCAAGTCATCCTTTTGTCGCTAGAAAATTTATCCAAAATGGAGCTAAATTTCTTACTATTGAAGCAAATGATGCTTGGCTTCAAAACTCATCTGGAGTGAGACAACATTTTGAGCTGGCTAGACTTAGGGCAATTGAGCAAAGAGTTGGTATTATTAGAAGCGCAAATACTGGTATCTCTGGACTAATTAGACCTTCAGGTAAAGTTGATTATAAAGTTGATTTTGGTGATCAAGGAGTTTTCAAAGGAAAAGTGATTCTTAATGATAAAATAACATTTTATGGTACTTATGGAAGTATTTTTTCTCAATTATGCTTAATTATAACTTTAATGCAATTTATATGTTTAGTAAAACGTCAAAAATAGTTTTTATTTTATTTATTTTTTCAAATGTTCTACTTTATAGTCAAATTCGAGCAGACCAAAAACTAGATCCTGTTTTTAAATCGTTAATTATTCCAGGTTGGGGTCAAAAGACTTTAGGTAAACCAAAGCGAGCTCGTTTTTATAATTATATAGAATCAGGTATTTTACTGACACTAATTAGTTCTTCAACTTTTTCAAACATTGAAAAAAAGAATTATAAAGCTTTTGCTTCTAGACATGCTGGTATCTCTTCTTCTGGAAAAGACCATAAATACTGGGTTGATATTGGTAATTATAATTCAATAAATGCTTATAATGATGAACATTTACGAAATCGTGAGATCGATGATTTATACTTAGATGATAATAAATGGAGTTGGGGATGGGATTTAGAATTAAATCGTAAAATATTTGAAAATAAGCGTATTCGCTCCGATCAATTAGAATTGTTTGCAACATTTAGCGTTGGTGCTTTAATCCTTAATCATCTCATTTCTTCAATTGATGCATTATATTTAAAAAGAATCTCATCAAATAATTCATTATCCATTAATCCTTATAAAAATTTAATTTTAGGAAGCATTGGATACTCATTAACACTTTCATTTTAAGTTAAGTTATGCATCCATTAGTTATCTTATGGTTTTTTCTTGCATTCTCATCTTCATTGTTATTTGCTGAAACTTATTTCAGTTGGCTTTATCATATTATAATTTTTTTCACTTTAGCAAGTTATAATTATAAGATTAGCCATATTATAATTTTTAAAATTAAATCATATGTATACTATTTTCCAGCAATGCTTTTTTTATATATACTATTTTCATTATTCCTTACAGACAATAGTCTTCAAATAATCATTTATGAAGCAATATATGCTTTTTTTCGTCTAATACTTATGGTCTCAACTATGATGTATTTTTTTGAAATAACACCAAATAAAGATATAGTGACTTTACTAAGGAGTATTTGGGTAAAATCTAATCTTCAATGGAAATGGGTTGAAAACTTCTTTTTATTTATAAGTTTGACCTTAAGATTCTATCCTACATTTCAGTCTAATTGGACTTCAGTTAAAAATAGTCATAAATCATTAGGTCTTGAATTAAATATTTCCAGTTTTGGTAAAATTAAAAAAACTGCAAAGGAAATGCCTGGTCTATTAATTTATGAGTTAAAACGAGCTAATGATATTAGTTTATCCATGAAACTTCGTGGCTATGGGAAACAATTTCCTCGAGGTATAACCTATCCAATTCCATTCAATTGGACTGATGGACTTATGATCTTAATCATTACTATTTCATTTTATACTTTGTATAAATATGCCTCGATTTAAAATAATTATTCAATATGACGGAACAGATTTTCGTGGCTGGCAGCTACAAAAAAACGAAAGAACAATTCAAGGTGAATTAGAGTCCTCGTTGAAAAAAATTAATGGAAATAATGCTATACGTGTTCATGGAGCAGGTAGGACCGATACTGGTGTTCATGCTACAGGTCAAGTTGCTCATTTTGATTTAGATACAGCTTTAGATACAAATATATTAAAAAATGCATTAAATGGAAATTTGCCAGCAGAAATTAGAATAATGAATTGTAATCAAGTCTTAGATACATTTCATGCAAGGTTCTCAGCTAAAAAAAGATACTATATTTACAGAACTCGCAATAATTGCTATCTATTAGATAGAAATTATACATGGTCAACAGAAAAAATAGATTTAGTTAAATTAAATAATGTTGCTAAACTTATTAATGGAGAACATGATTTTACTTCTTTCAGTCGTAATAATAATCTAGAACATAGACGATGTATTATTTATGAATCTTTATGGAAAAAAGACAACAAAATTGTAACTTATCATATTGCAGGTAACCGATTTTTACATCATATGGTAAGATATCTTGTTGGTACTATGATAGAAGTAGCTCGAGAAAAATTTGAATTTAAAAAATTTAAAGAACTTATTAATAGACCTTTAGAGAATGTTAATATATTTAAAGCTCCACCTCAAGGATTAGTTCTAACTAAAGTAGAATATGATCAAAATTAATATAAAATTATTTTTATTTATTACTTTCTTATTCTCCCAGTCTGAAATAACTGAGTCAAGAAACAACGCTATAACAAATTCAATTAAAATTTCAAGTCCTGCAGTTGCAAGTATTAATGTAACACAGGTTCAAAAATATTCAATCAATCCATTCCAACGAGACCCTTGGTTTAAATATTTTTTTTCACCTCAAATTCGTGAAAGAGAAGTTAAAGGTTCGGGGTCTGGTGTCGTGATTAGTCCTGATGGATATATTTTAACTAATGATCATGTAGTAGAAAATGCTACGAAAATTATTGTAACGCTACCAGGAGGTAAAGAGTATGATGCAGAAGTTATTGGTATGGACAATTTAACTGACCTAGCATTACTTAAATTAGATGGTAAAAATTTTCCTTTTATAGAGATCGCTGATTCAGATCAATTAATTATTGGCGAATGGGTAGTCGCACTAGGAAATCCTTTCGGGCTATTTGATATAAACCAACAACCAACTGCAACTATAGGGATAATTAGTGGAAAAGATCTTGATTTTGGCCTTCAGGAAGGCAAAGTATTCCAAGATATGATTCAAACAGATGCTGCTATTAACCCTGGGAATAGTGGCGGTCCACTTGTTAATTCAAATGGTCAATTAATTGGAATTAGTACTTTTATTTTTTTAGATGATAGAGAAAGAGGATCTATTGGAATAGGATTTGCAATTCCAATTAATCGTGCAATAAAAATAGCGGAAGAATTAAAGACTAAAGGACAAATAGTTCGAGATTTTACAACCGGAATTCGCGCACAACCCTTGGATTTAAAGACTGCTGCTTATTTAAATATACCAATTAATGAAGGTGTGATAATAACGAGTATTAATGACAATAGCCCTGCTCAAAAAGCTAAACTAGAATATGGAGATATAATTATCGCAGTTGAGAATATAAAAGTATTAAGTCTAAATGATATTTTAGAAATTATTGAAGTAAATGACATACGACCTGGTGATAAAATTCAGTTAAAAATTTGGAGAAATGGACGTTACATAAATCGAAAACTTAAATTAGGAAAATTATAGATATGATTGCTAAAGAAGGCCGAATAATTCTTATTCCTTTATTCTTTATTACATTTTTTATTGGTATCTATGCTCATATTATTGAAAATACAATTTTCTCAACTATTTATTTTATTTCAGGTATATTATTTTTGTTTTCTATTAATTTTTTTAGAGATCCAAAAAGAACTGTACCAATGGGTGACAATCTTATTATTTCACCAGCCGATGGAAAAATAGTTAAGGTTGTTGAAATTAATGATTCAGATATTGGCGATGCAAAATTAGTTTCTATCTTTTTAAATGTATTTAATGTTCATGTAAATAGAGTACCTATTAGTGGTAAAGTTATTTCTTCAGAATATAAATCTGGCAAGTTTTTAGCTGCATTTGATCACAAAGCATCGGATGAGAACGAACAGGTAGTAACAATAATTTCTCATAAATCTGGGAATTATAAAGTAAAGCAAATTGCAGGTTTAATTGCTAGAAGAATATTATGTTATGCGAAGGAAGGTTTAATTCTACATAAAGGTGGAAGACTGGGGTTTATTAGATTTGGTAGTAGAACTGATTTAATTATGCCTTCAAATATTAAATTAAACGTAAAATTAGGCGATAAAGTTAAGGGTGGCGAAACGATTATCGGTGAATTATGAAAAATATTCGTAAAAATCAGCAAAAGCGACTAAAACGCTCTTTCATCCCTAATATTGCTACTGTATTCAATATGTTTCTTGGATTTTTAGCTATTACACTAATTTTTAATGGAGAACCTATTAAAGCTGGTTGGGTAATGATGGTTGGAGTCTTTTTTGATGTTTTAGATGGAAAACTTGCTCGTTTAATGGGTTTAACATCAAGGTTTGGTACAGAGTTTGATTCATTAGCGGATACTATTTCTTTTTGCGCAGTTCCTTCAGTACTTGTTTATAGTCTTTATGTTGAGGGCTTACCAATCATTCTTGGTGCAGCAATTAGTTTTATGCCACTTTTATTCGGTACAATCCGCTTAGCTAAATTCAATATTGACACATCTGAAGTTCCTAAACCTTACTTCATCGGCTTAACTACACCATTAGCTGCAATAACTATTATTGGTTTTATGCTTTTTAATTTTAAACTTTATGATAACATGGGTGATGCAAGGTTAGCTTTGGTCATTGTAGCTATTATGAGTTTCTTAGAGATAAGTCCAGTTCGTTTCTCAAAATTCCCTATTCTTAGTTTAAAAAGAGGACGTAATAATAACCTTCGTTTAGTTGCATTAGTAATTACGTTGGTTAGTTTATTTTTATTTAGAGGTCTTCTTTTATTTCCATTAATGTCAATTTATATTGTATGGTCAATTATAAAGTGGATGCTTGATAAAGATCGTTTAAGTATAGAGTCAAAATCTAAAAATGAATTGGATGAATAATGTTAGATAAAAGATCGCTTTCAGTTATTGTACTTACACTTTTTTTTGGAACTCTTTTTGGAACATTATTAGGTGAATTACTTGGATGGATATTGCCGGACAGTGTTGTCCGTGAATTCTTTTTAAAAAGTATTGAATTTAATTTAGGTAGTATAGTTGGGGATGAAGTTGATGTAGTTTCTTTAGATTTAGTAATGTTGATAGTAAAATTTGGATTGACTCTTACATTTAATTTTACAAGTATTATTGGTTTTGCTACTGCTTATTATTTTCTAAGGTATTTCAGATAAGCATTCTAAATTATACTTATTAAATGAGTTTATTTACGGAGGTAAAAAATGATAAATGAAGAAATCTTATTAGCAGCTATGCCTGGTGGATGGGAAATGGTAGTTATAGCTTTAGTAATACTTTTAATGTTTGGTGCAAAAAAACTTCCAGAACTTGCTCGAGGTTTAGGGCAAGGAATTAGAGAGTTTAAAGGTGCAGTTGATGGTGTCAAGGACGAACTGAAGGATGCTGAAGAAAAAATTGAAAAAAAGGATGAAACAGATAATAATTCAAATAATTAATTAGATATTTTTATTTTTAGAAAAGGATCTTTTTGGTCCTTTTTTGTTATAATGTTGATTATTAAATAAAACAATTACTGAGTTAAATAATGATTTTTTTCTCAAATCCATTATATCTTTTAGGGTTAATAATAATTTTAGCTCTTTATTTATATCATCGTTTTTTTGGAAAAAACTTTGAAGGAACGCTTAGTATATCTTCAGAATCTCTTATTTCAAACGAAATGAAAAAAAGAGGTAAAATAAGGTACAAATTAATAAAATTTTTAAATTACTTTTCATTATGTTTAATAATAGTAGGTTTATCAAGACCACAATTAATTGATTCTATTAAAGAAACCAATGTAGATATAGTAGATATAGTTTTAGTAATGGATATTAGCTCGTCTATGCTTGCAACTGATTTTCCTCCTAATCGTTTAGAAGCTGTAAAAAATACTGCTATAGATTTTATAAAAGCAAGAAGTGGTGATAGATTAGGAGTCCTAGTTTTTGCTGGAGAATCTTTTATCCAATGTCCTTTAACAATTGATCAAGATGTATTGGTTTCTTTAATGGGTGAAATAAAAGTTGCAGAACAATCTTACGATGGCACAGCTATCGGTATGGCGATAGCTAATGCAACTAACCGACTTAGACATAGTGATTCAAAGAGTAAAGTAATGATATTACTTTCTGATGGAAGTAATAATGCTGGAGAATTAGACCCATTAACGGCTGCGGATCTAGCTGCTAAATTTAATATTAAAATTTACACAATAGGCGCGGGAACAAACCAAGATGTTTCATTTATTCCTGGGCGAGGTTATATTAGAAATGAAATAGATGAAGAAACATTGAAGTCAATTTCTAAAAGAACTAATGGTCAATATTATAGAGCTACAAATTTATCTGGCCTAGAGCAAATATATAATACAATAGATACTTTAGAGAAGACTGAAATTGAAATAAAAGAATTCACTCAATACAAAGAACTCTTCGGCTGGTTTTTAATTCCAGCTTTGATACTTAGTTTAAGTGGCCAAACATTAGATAGAAATATTTTTAGAAAGCGAATATGATTGAATTCAGATTTCCATTTATTCTCTATCTTTATATTCCTTTATTTATATTTATAATTTTTTTGATATTTAAAAATAAATCACAACCTGCATTAGGGGAAATATCAAATGAATTGCGTAATAAGTTATTAATAAATACTCATTTCAAAAGAATTAATATAAAAGATCGTTTACTTACTATATCATTGATCTTTCTAATTTTTTCAGCTGCTGGTCCACAAATTGGAGTCCGTTTGGCACCACTTGATAGGAAAGGTATTGATTTAGTTTTTGCGATTGATGTCTCAACTAGTATGAATGCTGAGGATGTTAAACCTACTAGACTTGAAAAAGCAAAGTTTGAAATATCTCAGATGATTCAACAATTAAAAGGTGATAGAGTAGCCATAATTGTTTTTGCTGGCTCTAGTCATATGTATTTACCCTTAACAATTGATTATGAAGCAGCACGTCTATTTTTAGACCAAATTGATACACAAATGATTCCTACTCAAGGTACAGCATTAAGTATGGCTTTAGAGACTGGACTTTCAGCCTTTAATGAAGATGATTCAAAATATAAAGTATTAGTGTTAGTTACTGATGGTGAAGATCATGAAGGTAAAGCTATAGATTTAGCAGGTAAAGCAGCTAAAAGAGGTATGGTAGTACATACTGTTGGTGTTGGAACATCGAACGGATCGTTAATTCCTATAATTGATAAACAAGGAGTTAGAGGTTATAAGAGAGATAATGAAGGAAAATTAATAACTACTCTTCTAAATGAAAAGATTCTTAATGATATTGCTAAGGCAGGTGATGGAACATATGTTAGATTTGATAATAAACCAGCAAATTTCAAGAATATTACAAAAGCAATTGATAGTATGGAAAAACGAACACTAAAATCTCAAATATTTAGTGAATATGAAGATCGTTATCAATCTTTTGCAATTATTTCTTTTTGTTTAATGTTAATTGGGATGATTATACCAACAAAAGCAAAAAATGATAAGAAGTGGAAAAATAGATTTGAAAATTAATCAAATAATAATAATAATTTGTTTTTTATCATTTTCTTTTTCACAAGATAAAGGTATAGAGTTTTATCAAAATCAAGAATATGAAAAAGCGAAAGATTTTTACGATAATATATTAATTAAAAAAGGGGAAAATGAAGAAGCTCATTTTGGTCATGGGGCTTCATCATATCAACAAGGAGATTTAGAGCTTGCAAAAAAAAGCTTTCAAGAATCTTTAAAAAGCACTGATAACGATTTACGCTCAAAAGCTTTTTATAACCTAGGTAATACTTTCTACAAAAATAAAAAGAATGAAGAAGCAATTTCTTTTTATAGAAAAGCGCTTGAATTGAACCCTAGTGATAAAGAAGCTAGGTTCAATTATGAATATTTAAAATACCAGAAAAAACCTCCAGAAGAAGATAATAAAGAAGAACAGAAAGAAGAAGAACAGAAAGAAGAAGAACAGAAAGAAGAAGAACAAAAAGAAGAAGAACAGAAAGAACAAGAACAGAAAGAACAAGAACAGAAAGAACAAGAACAAAAAGAACAAGA
>CAJJBS010000019.1 GCA_905182385.1 Fidelibacterota bacterium TCS55 | reverse complement strand
ATTGATAACTTTTTCAATTAAATTGACTAATTATTAAATAACTATAGAAGGCTATTATTTTGCATAAAACACTCATTCTAGTATTGATTTCATCGAATGGACTATGAAAAGATTGTGGTTCCATTGGTGAAAGCTGTGCAAGAACAGCAAGAACAGATTGATCAATTACGTGCTCAAATTAAATTTATGATTGCAATGCAAAATAAAATACCTAGTGACAAAATAACAACAGAGGGAGATGAATAATTAAAAGATCAACCTCTTCCCTTTTAAATAAACATTTAAATATATGAATAAAAAACCCTCCAATTAAGGAGGGTTTTTTGTCGATAAGTAGGGTTCTACTATCGCTGTGCCCGAGGCCGGAATCGAACCGGCACGGCTTATTCAGCCAACGGATTTTAAGTCCGTCATGTCTACCAATTCCATCACCCGGGCAAAATCTAACGAGGCGTCGGCCGGATTCGAACCGGCGAATGGCGGTTTTGCAAACCGATCCCTTAGACCACTTGGGTACGACGCCATTTAAAATAAATTTATTATTTATTAATAGGGTCGGAAATTAGAATCATTTACCAATAAATCAATCAAGCAAATCTAAATAATAACTCTCTGACAGCCTCCATTTTCACATTTAATTCATTAATAGCTTGAGTTTGAAGCCAGATTTGAACGGAAAGTGATAAAAACCCAACAATCATTAATCCATAAAGAACTTTTATATGTTTTTGCAAAAAAGTACTCCTTTCACTCAACTATTTTAATGGGTTAATTTTAATTATGGAAATAAAAAATTTAAACATGTATCAACGTCTCAGGGATTTTAATGTCCCAGCAGTGGTTTTAGATGAAGTATTTGCAAATAAAGAAGACCTTAAAACTTTAGAGCAATCTTGGGAAGACTTAATCAAGGATGGGCTAAAGCATGATGAAGTTGCTGAATCAATCTCAAAAGCAATAATTGCTGAATTAGGAGAAGATTTCATTCAATCAATTTCTGATTCTAAAGAAAAATAATGATATCGAATATTCGTTTTTTTCTTATTTTTAACTGGATAATAGTATTTAGTTTCTGAAAAAGATTTTACATCATTACTAATTTGAATCATTTTTCTATTTAAAACTTTGTCATATCCTCTTTCATCTAATAGTATGTAATCATTACAATTATTAAAAATATTGTTTAAAAGAGCTGATCTAGGTTCATTCATATAAAGTCTTGGGTTTGCTTTCATTCTTAGTCTCATTCTAACAGCAATTTTATAATTATCGATTGATTTTTTATCAGCCTGACAAAATACTGTGGTCATTAAACAAAGTAATATTATAAGAATTTTTCTCATTTTAATTAAAAGATAAATAGGCTATAAATAATATAATACAATAGGTAAAAGATGAAGATTTCCCAGTAAAAGATTTTGCTTCTTCTGAATCAGAAATTAATTGATTTTCATTCACTTCTTTTTTCACAGCTTTTACTAAATCTTTATTATCACATTTTCTTAAATCTAAGTGATATTGAACTTTCTCAGATAATTTTAATGAACGAAAGCCTGATTCTCTTGCTTTGTTTATAATTAAGCTACCACAAGAGTCTTTTATTTTATTATCACTTTGTCCTTTTAAAGGAAACAAAATTAAAAAAAACGTTACTATATAAAATTTTACCATCCAAAAATTAAATGGAGTTTAAAAACTGGCATTTTTTTAATATTCATCGTTGGGCCGTCAATCTTTTCACCTTCTAACTTCCAATCCTTTTCTTTGTAGGAATTTTGTAAAAAACCAGCTTTAGCATCTACTGCGAACCATGAATAAATGTAGTATCTAAAACCTACCATACTAGCTAAACCAAACCATCTTTTTGTCATTTCACTCTCAATAGAGGTTTTAAGAGTAGGATCATTATCTTTTTTAAATCCAATTAACATTGTTGACCAATCAGAAGAAGAACTTGAGGAAGATAATTTAATAATTCCTTTATTATACATTGGTGCTAACATAAAGTTGAGCTCCATTTTTTTTCTTGGATAGTAAAAGGTCTCAAATGTTAGCATGCGATATGAAATTGTTCTTAGATAATCAGATTTACCTATCTTTCCAGAATGATAAGAATTTGATCTTGAGTACCCTATTCTTGCATTTGGATAAAATTGATATTTAACCCCCCAATCTAATAATATATTTTTACCAAAAGCCCCTAAGGATGGAATTACATTATTTGAATCAGGATCTAGATAGCCAAGCGAGGGATTGTAAAAACCAGTTCCTAAATGAAATGATAATTTTGGCTGAGCAAATATTGTTGCTAAAAGTATAAAATTAAATATAATATACTTTTTATATTTTTTAGACTGATGTGGATTAATGAATATCATTAGATTTCTATCATGCATTTCAAGTAAGAATTTATTTTAACTACACTAAAGACCAACATACTTTATCTTAAACATGAAAAAATTACAAATATATTTTATTTTACTTTTTATAATTGGTTGTGGACCTGAATTACAAACAGTTATTAATCGTGATCAGTACAATCGAATAGTTTTAAAAGCTGAACTTAAAGGTGAAGCGGATACACTGTGGACTCACATCTACAGCTATCATGATATAATGAAAGACAGTGTTAATTCAGATAGTGACTTATCTGTTGATTCTTCAGGTGATTTAACTTGGGGTGAAGAACCAGAGATTATTGAAGACTCCAATAATCTCAACGCAACTGAGACCAAAAAAGACTCTACCTTAATTCCCGTTAATATTGATACTACTAAAAAAAGTTTTTCAAGCTTTATTAAAAACAAAGCCGATGGTGAATGGAAAGAATGGTATTTGAATGGAACAATTAAATCAACATCCTTCCATAAAAAAGGTAGATTAGAAGGGCTTTATAGTTATTATGATAGTTTAGGTGTTTTAAATAAAACTGCAACTTATTCAAAGGGTTCAATTACTGGCTTTGTAAGAGAATATTTAAATGGCTCTACCCTTATATCAGAGAAAACAATTAAAAAAGATAGTCTAGATGGCGAATGGTCTATTTGGCACCCGAATGGACAAATCAATGTAATTAAAAACTTTAAGAATGGTTCTCCTGTAGGTAATTGGATTTTTAATAATAACAAAGGTCAATGGGCAAGAGAAGAACAATATAAAAAAGGTCTGGCACATGGTATATGGTCATTTTATGACTCTGTTAATGTAAAAGTATTTCAATATTATACAAAAGGTGAGCTAATGGCTGAGTATAATGAAGCTAAATGGCCCAATGGTCAAATTAAAGAAGTACCTGCTTTTAAAAATGGCCTCCCTCATGGAACGTGGACTGGTTATTGGCCTGATGGTTCAACAATGTATAGCCTAAACTATAAAAATGGTAAAAAACATGGTTCTAGTACAAAATATGACTCATTAGGGATTCTTATTTTTGAAGTTAAATTTGATAAGGGACTAAAAAACAGTCTTGAAAAAAACTATTTCTCTAATGGTAAGCCTAAAAGAGTAGCAAAATACAAAGATGGAAAACTCAATGGAAAAACAGAATTATTTAATATTAAGGGAATAAGATTAGAAACTTTAGCTTACAAAGACAGTCTTAAAAATGGTAATCATACTTATTGGTGGCCTAATGGAGAAAAAAATAAAGTTTTTACTTATGATAGTAATATTTTGAATGGGGAATATGAAGAGTGGGATAGCCTAGGGACTAATATAGTTAAAGGTCTTTATTCTGATGGAAAACAGAATAAAAAATGGCTTTATTTTGACAATGAAGGGCATCGTGTAAAAATAACATTTATAAAGATGGATTCAATTATAACGGATTATATTTTTGAATACTATACCAACTGGCAAGTCAAAGAGGAACCTAAATTTAATGATGAAGGTGAATTTGATGGAAATTTTAAGTCTTTTTATGAAGGTGGCGAAGTTTTAGAAACATATGCTTTCACTTCTGGTCTAAAAAAAGATGTGTGGTTATCTTTTTATGTCGATGAAAGAAGAAACGTATATAAATTTTATAAATTAGACACCTTAGTCACAGATTACACATTTAAATACTACAACAATCTTCAAATTAAAGAAGAGCCTAAGTTTAATGATAAGGGCGAATTTGATGGAATTTTTAAGTCTTTTTATGAAGGTGGAGAAACTTTAGAGACATATGCTTTCAATGAAGGACTGAAACAAGATGTTTGGTTATCATATTATATTGATAAAAGAAGAGACGTATATAAATTTTACAATTCAGATACATTAATAACAGATTATACATTTAAATACTACAACAACCTTCAAATTCAAGAAGAACCAAGCTTTAATAAGAATGGTCTTTATAATGATAAATGGGAAAAATTCTTTTTAAATGGCATGACATCAAAAACATCCTACTACTTAGATGCTGAACTATCAGGATTATCAACCGTTATTTGGGATTCAACATATAATAAACAGTCAGAAAGTATTTATCTTAATGATAGTCTAAATGGAAACTATTTTGAGTGGTATGTTGATGGTAAGCAAAAAGAAGAAGGCAACTATAAATCTAATAAAAAAGATTTACTTTGGACATATTGGAATAAATTTGGTGAGAGGCGCTTTGAAGAATGGCGAGATGGTGTTTTATTTGATTCCTTTGAATATGAATATTATCCAAATGGCCAAGTTAAGGAAGAGCCATCTTATGAAAATGGTAAAAAACATGGTGATTGGGTAAGATATTTTCAAGATGGAACGGTTAGAGGCACTTCCGCTTATAAAAATGGTATGAAAGATGGTTTATGGGTTGACTACTTCAGACCTGAGCAGATTGCTTTTCAGGGCAAATATGAAAAAAATATAAAAGTTGGAAAATGGGAATGGTTTTGGTTAAATCGTTCATTAATGAGTAAAGTTACATATGATAACGGCACCATCACTTTTGAAGAATGTTATAACCGCTCTGATGGTTCAATCCGTGATTGTTCAAAAGTATTTAGTCCAGATGATATTTATTTCAAAAATGAATAAAATTTCTTTTATAATATTATTTACATCTTTTTTAATAGGGCAAGAAAAAACATATTCAATTAAAGGTGAGGCTTCTTTTGCTAACGGTTTAATGGTTGGTGATGCAGAAGTTGTACTTATGGATACGACAGAAAAAATTATCCAAAAAACACGAACTTCAAAAAAACTCTTTAAACGATTTGGTGGTGGAAAATTTACTTTATTAGATGTCCCTTCTGGTGATTATTTAATCAATATAGATATTGGTACACGTATTGGTATCACAAAAGATGTCACTGTAAAAGATAAAAATCTAGATCTAGGTACTATCTCTAATGTTATTGAATTCCCTAAATACACAATTAATGAGTATTTAGATACAACTACAGTTCTAATGAATAGGATATCAACAATTCCAATTCCAGAAGATACTATTAATATTCGATTTGTGATTGTGGACCTTAATGGATATGCCAAAACTGTAATAGTAGACTCTATGATTGAAGACTCAATTTATTTCACTGATGCATTTAATTTAGAATCTAAGATGATTCAAAAAGATAAAACTTATTTTATTTATAATGATTATGGAGTCTTTATATACCAATCTAGATCTTTTAAAGATAGATTGAATGAAGTTCAAAAACATGATGGATATCTAATTTTTCAAAACAATGACACACTTCAGTTTGATAATATTTATTTTGAGAACGAAATCAATAATCCTCAAGTGGCTACATTTCATATCTCGGACAGTACTATTAATACCAAATATCATTCTATCTTTAATATATATAAAGTAAAGACGGGACCTTCTTATATAGGTAATTCAATCCAAAAAGGATTTTGGAATGGTATTTACACCATAGGATCAATTGTTGCATTTCAAATGCTCACAACAAAATCATTTAAACCTATATTGACACTAGTCCCTGATTTTACCCCACCTATTGAAGGTAGTTATGGAACGGCAATTACAATTATTCCATTATTTACATTAGGTAGGATCACATATGATTGGTATACAGATCAACGTTCAAATTATTTTACCCCAATAAGAGAAGGAACTCCTTACTCTGAATGGGCTTGGAAGAAATCTCAACCAATCATAAAAGATCCTGCTAATATGTTTGTTTTTTCTTTTTCTGAATGGACTTGGAAGAAATCTCAACCAATCATAAAACCGATTATGAATAGTCCTCCAGTAAAATGGTGGCATAAAAGAAAATTAAAAAAGAATCAGAAAGAATCTGCTAAGAGGAAATCCGCTTCCTACTAAGAGCCGGTACTCCAAACAAACGTGTAATTTTATCTGCTAAATTCCAAGATAGTTGCCCTAAGGCTAATAAAGGCCTAATAGGACCTGAATTAACAATAATCTCACAAGAACCCTTTTTTAATGCTTTGATAACTGCTTTGGCTACTTTTTGAGGACTAGAAGTTCCTAGTAGCTTAGGTGCCTCAACCTTTCCATCATAAAACATACCTGCGTCAGAAAGAAAACCAGGACAAATAACTGAAATATCAATTGGAGAGTCCTTATACTCTTGCCTTAAAGCATCTGACCACATTAACAGGCCTGCTTTAGATGCTGAGTATACTGAATTATACGCAACACCTTTTTTACCAGCCAAGGATGCAATATTTATTATATGACCTGATTTTTCATTGATCATTCTAGGCAAAAGGCATCTTGATAATTCTAAAGGTGATCTTAAGTTTGTTGAGATTATATCTGTAATAATATCTTTACTAAGGTGATCAAAGTGTTGATAATTTTCAATTCCTGCATTATTGATTAATATATCTATAGGTCCATAATCTTCCCAAATATTTTTAACGAGACTATCTAGTTCGTCTATTTGAGATAAATCAAAAGATATAACATTACAGTTGCCACCACTTTGCTTAATCTCTAAGCTTGTTTTTTCAAGACCTTTAAGATCGCGTGCTAGAGCAACTATCTTAACACCTTTCGAAGCAAGAGCTTTTGCGATATAAGGACCTAATCCTCTTGAAGTACCTGTAACAATGGCCGTTTTCCCGGCAAGGTTCAAGCTATAAAGATCCAGATATGTTTTGTATTGCAGTAAGCAATTCTATAGGATCGTTTGAATGTGGTGCATTGCTAGGATCAAGAATATCCATTTCTGATGCTGCATTAACATATTCAGCTATATAATAATGTGCTTGAATCTTGCTCATTCTTACATGTTTATAATTTACGGATTTCTTATATGTAAATTCATAATTTGGATATTCAGATAATACATTAGATGCTGCGCTAATAATTAATGTAGGAGAAGTTTTCTCAAGGGCCAGAACTCCACTAATTGATAATCCAGCCATAACATCAAAATAACTATTCATTGGTAATAAATTATTATTTATACAATTAAAAAAATTGTTATATGCGGCTAATGCATAATCATTAGTACCTCTATTAAATAATAGTGACCAACCTACTCCATGCATTGCTTTGTCATAAATAGTATCATAGACACTACTTACTCTTGCTTGGTTCATGGCATTAATAAATGAACTTACACTTTCACTGTAGTTAGCACTTTCAAACTGACTCCACCCTTTGGAGATATTAGATATAATTTCTGAAGAAACATCCATTGTTCCGGTTAATGTGATTAGTGAGGGGCTAGTAATGACTGAGCTATTGTGAACTATTTTCAGTGACTTTGAAGAAGTGCTTACGGTTGGTGTATAACGAACTGTAATTGTTTCAGATTGACCTGGAGGGAGAGTTAATGCTGATATATTACCCAATATAGTAAAATCACTAGATGGAATTGATAAAACTAACTCAAGATCAAAGCCTGATGAAGCATTATTTAAAAAATTTACTTCTAAATCTTTAGAAGCACCCGGTTGAATTAGACCAAACTCTAATTTTGTTTTATCAAAAGTAAATGAAACTGGTGCAACACCTTCTCCTCTAACATACATCTCAAAGAAATCATCATTATCATTAGAAACTGTTAACCTGGCATTATATTTTTGAGCTGCACTTGGTTTAAACGTTACATAGATTTCTTTCGATTCATTTTTCTGGAGAGTTAAAACACCACTGAAATCCATTTTAAATGCTGGTGAATCCAATATTTTAAGATTACCAACAAAAGCTTCGGTAGAATTATCAGTATTTTTTATTTTAACTCTTTGAGAAATACTATTATTAATCTCAATTTTACCAAACTCATGTTCGAGCGGGTCGAAAATAACTTCAAAGCTAGGACCTTTTTTATCTTCGCATCCAATAAGAAGAACAAGCAAGCCTATAGTGACATATAAATATTTACGAAACATCATCGAGAAATTATCATCTTCTTAGTTTGAGAAAACTCGTCTGAACTTAATTGATAGAAGTAAATACCACTACCTAGGTGGTTACCAAATGCATCTTTACCATTCCAAATAATATTAAATCTACCTGCAGAATGAGCTCCATCAATGAGTGTTACTAATTCTCGACCAAGGATATCATATATAGTAAATTTTACATAACTATCCTTAGGAAGATTATAATGGATACGAGTCTCAGGATTAAAAGGATTTGGGTAATTTTGCGCTAAAGCAAATTCTGTTGGTATAGATAAATCTTCAGTTACAGATAACGGCATTCCACTTCCACGTGGTATTAAAGTATAATGTCCAAGATGAGTGCCAACACCAATTACCGATAAGCCATCGTCAGACAAATGAGAGGGTAATTCACGCCAAAGATCTCCATCCCAATAACCAATAGAAACCTTATTATGATCTATATTTTTCAATGAAAATATTATTTTTAAACCCTTTAATAATTTTTTACCTACAGGACTAATAGTATAAATAGAACCAAATTTAGAATCTTTTGCTAAATACATTTCTTCAGCAATTTGACCAAAAGCACCCTTTCCTACCATCAAGTATTGACTTTCTTCTAAACTATTTTCAGGTATAGAGACATTATATATACCATCTCTAGATGCAATTTCTCCACCCTTACTTGAAAGTGTATAATTAACATTATAATTAAAAGTAGTATCAAAGAGAGTCGTTCCATATATGTAACTTCCTGAAATACTAATATCTAATGGTCCAGATGCATTCAATCTATAATTAGATACTAAAATAGAATCATTAGTAGCTAATGCAGAAGTTGAAACAACTTGTCCACTACCTGCATTATTTATTATTAAAGTTGAATTCTCTGTATCAATAATAGAGTTACCAATAATATAGATTTTTAATTCATCTGTAAAAATACTATGTTGCATAAAACCTGCATGGAGCTTTGGTACTGTAGTGTTCTTTAAAAGCCATGTTGTTCTAAACATAAAGTTCCATTTGTCTAATGATGAACCACCAACATTATAATTAGCCATGGTTGCAATTTTACCACTACCATTATCATTATATACATAAGTATGGTTTTCGCTTGTTCCATTATCCATACCAAAATAAGTACCAATTGAATCATCATCAACGATACCGACAACAATTTCGCCTAAATTAGTTAAATCTTTTTTGTAGTTACTTAGATCTACATTGATATCACCTATGCCGCTCACACCATTAGCTTTAGCATCAAATCTAATTGGAGGAAGAATATCAATAACACTACCATTATTATCTGTTTTTTTCCATATATGAATATCAAAATCTTTATCAGCAGTTTGAGGTATTGTAGAACCTCCAAAATCTTGAGCAAATCCTAAATTAGCACTGAAACCTATCAATTGATTTTCTCCTGTAATTGGATCAAAATCAACAGCCCAACCTTCACCAGCGCTATTATTTCCAGAGCCTAAATAACCGAAGGAACCTCCACTGTATTCAAAAAGATCTACTACTCCATCATCATAAGTCAATAGTTTTGTCTCAGTCCAACCACCTGTATTTTTTCCATTAGAAACATATTTATAGCTTATATCACTAGTAAAGTACTTATCGTTATTTGCTATAATAAATACTACACTATTTGTAGCTGAAGTATCATTGTAAACTAAATACTCGTCATTATCTGAAAGATCATTTATAGTAATATCAGCATCTGTGAATTCTATAGACTTATAGATTGGGGTTGAACTACCAGAAGAAGTAAAAGTTATTGGTAGGGAATCTGCATTTGAAGAATAATAAATATAATTTACGTCGTGCTCTTTAATGGTCCTTAAATCCGAGTCAACTTGACCAGAAACATGCCAAGCAGATGGTTTCGCTTTACCAACTTCGTAATCATAACCATAAGCTGGATCTACAGTCTTATCATTCAAATAATTTGCGATGAACCAGTTCATAAACCATGATTCAGTAGTTAAACTTGTATTATAATAAGCTAAAAGTTGTTGAAAAGCATTAAAACCTGATGCATTGATATTCTGAAAAACTTTTAATGATTCATCACCTAGCTGTTCAGTAAAATAAAGAACAAAAAGAGCACCCATATCATAATGAACTCCATCCTGCTCCCACTGCCAACCAATCTGACCTACATTACTTAAATAACGACTAAATGAAACACCCACATCACCATAACCACAAACAATGATGGCCATTTCACTTAAACCTTCATTGAATTTTGTACCTTTATTTGTATAATTAGAGTGGATTAAATGTTGAGCTTCATGAGCAATCACAGATTTCGAATACTCTTCATTCATAAGAATATCAATATATAAAATATCTCTTTTATTGCTACCGGTTTGATCGCTTTGATCTAAGGGACTAAAATACCCACCAATACCAGGTGGGAGATCAGCAAAAATATAATCAACGACTCCATCGCCATCTTTGTTTGGCACATCACCAAAGTAAGTCAAGAGTAAATCATAGATACCTTTGGTCGAATCACGAGAACTTCCAGGCGTATTTTCTTCAAATGCTTTTAAGTAAGATTCTGCTTCACCTACTGTAATATTTGTTCCAATTTTACTTGTATCAGCCCAAATAGCTGAATGATCTCCTTTAGCTAACAATTCTGTAACAAGTGCAACAGTTTCATCTCCACCATTACCATCATCAACATTAACAAAAAAAGATTGAATATCACCAACTTTAGATGTTTTAGTCAATTTTTGAGGCATTAACATTTTTTGATATAAATCGGGTTTTTCTTTTTTTATTTTATTAAGACGCTCTAAAAAGTATTCATCATCTAATTCAGGTGTAAAACATAAAGGACGAGAAAAATTGTCCTCATTTTTTTCAATTAAACCTGAAGAAATAACCGCACGAGTATATTGCGCAGAAGTAATGCACATACTTAATAAAAAGAAGATTTTAATGGTTAGTCTATTCAAAGTTTATCCCAGCTTGATTCTAAATTATGAATTTAATAATTATAATAGTATAACTATTACCTAGGGAGCCTTTGTTCCATATCAGCTACAACATAAGCCATTGTCGCCATTGTAGCAACGCATTGGTTAAATTCACCAAGGTCTAATTTATCCCATGTATCTGCATTGGTATGATGATACCAAAAATATTTAGTTCCATCAACCGTAAGCCCCATTCCAGGAACACCTTCCTTCATAATTGGTCCTATATCAGCTCCACCACCACCTTTTGTTATTTTTCCAGAATCAATAGGGTAAAGTAAACTACCAATATCTTGCAAAATAGTCATGGCTTCATCAGAGCCTGTAAAACCAAAGCCAGAAGGTTTAAAAACTCCGGCATCTGATTCCATAGCTAGTATATGATCATCTAATTCATCTAAATGAGCATCTCTATATGCATTTCCACCTCGAAGACCATTCTCTTCATTCGTCCACAAGACTACTCTTATTGTACGTTTTGGGCGGAGACCTAAATCTTTAATCATTTTCACAGCTTGCCAAGCAGCAACGCACCCACCACCATCATCCATCGCGCCCTGACCAACATCCCATGAATCAATATGCCCACCTAAAACAATTACTTCATTTGGAAATTCAGACCCAGTTATTTCTCCCATAACATTTCTAGAAAGTGCATCAGGTGCAAATTTTCCTTCCATATATAATTTAATTTTTACCGACTGACCTCTATTAGTCATTCTGGCTATCATTGCTGCATCTTCAACTGTTATAGCAGCGTGAGGAATTTTCGCAACACCATCTTCATAGCGCATACCTCCAGTATGAGGTGTATTCATTGAGAATGGTCCAACAGATCTTACAATACTAGCTATCGCTCCAGCTTTTGATGCTGCTATCGCGCCACCTGACCTATATTGAACAGTTTGACCATAAGTTGTAAATGGAACATTAAATAAAACAATCTTACCTTTTGCTTCATTACTTCTATTCTCTAAATCTTCAAAGCTATTTACAACCATAACATCGCTAGTTATACCATTTGGACCTGTACCAATACTTCCACCCAAACCCAACATATCTAATTCCTTTTCCCAAGGTGATAACATTTGAGCTGATTCTTCACCTCTTATCCATTTAGGAACCATAACATCTTCAGAATGAACATTGTCTAAACCATCGGCTTTCATTTCTTCTAGAATCCAATCCAATGCTTTTTCAAGATTATCGCTTCCACTAAAACGTGGTCCAAAAGTATCACACATTTCAGCTAGCCTACTAAAAGCTGAAGTATCATTTAAAGCAGTTTCAATTAATAGATTACCATTAGATTTAAATTCTTTTGCAATTTTTCCTAGTTGATAATTTTTTGATGAATTTTGCGTGTTACAACCAAAAAAACATGCAATAATTGTAAGAATGATTATTCGCTTCAATGTTTCCTCACTTTTATTAATATTAAATAAATTATGAATTTCTAAAAATCTATGCAAAGCTAAAACTGAATATACCAATAATTGTTATGGTGAAATAGCTTACTAAGACTGCAGCACCCTCATAGTCTTTTGCATATCTCTGTCCAAAAAATAAAGCAATTAAATTTATTCCTACAATTATTAACCCTGTTAAGATTAAGCTTGTATCATTATTTAAAAGACCAAATAAAGATCCACTTAAACATAGTATTCCACTTATTATTTCTAAAATTAGAATTATTAATAACATTGGCTTTACAAGAGGATTTAAAAAACTTTTTGAAAAATGATCTTGAAGCCACTTGGAATTTCCTTTCCAATCTAAAATTTTATCTGTTCCAGATTGAAACATACAAATACCTAAGAATAAACCTATTAATATCTGACAAATTTGTACAATGCTCAAATAACCCATCTATTTATCCTATTATTTCTTAGTTGTTGCATATTTTATTCCAAGTAAGTTTAATCTTTGTTATAGTAATAATAGAAGTCTATCTCTGATTTGTATGATTACTTAACTAAAACACTCTATCATTAGACATAAGATATCAGTCAAAGTTAATATTCGTTACACCATAGTTACTTTATCAAAATTTTTCTATATTTAATATTATTATGGAATGGTTAAAAGATAATTATGCAATAATAATCGCAAATGATTTTGCGAGAAGCTTCCTTATTATTATCAGTGCAATTCTAATTGCCAAAATAACTGATTTAATATTTATAGGTTTCTTCAAAAAAATTACTTCACGCACAGATACAAAATTAGATGATGAGATCGTAACCCTTTTTCATAGGCCAATATTTTATTCTATTCTGTTTATTGGTTTTTCTATGGCTGTAAAAACAGCTTCTTTACCCGATTACATAGATTTTGCATTAGTTGGAATCTTTAAGACGGCAACAATAATTATCTGGTTATTTTTAATCTCTCGAATATTTATAATTTCTATAAAATGGGCTTCAAAGCAAGCTGAAAATCCACTTCTTCAACATAAAACATTACCCTTATTTAATAATTTAGGAAAAATTGCAATTGGTTTATTTGGAATTTATTTTATTTTTCTTAGTTGGAACATAAATATTAATGGAATTCTAGCATCAGCTGGTGTCTTAGGGGTTGTTTTAGGCCTAGCGGCTAAAGATACTGTTGCAAACTTTTTTGCTGGAATATTTTTAATGGCCGATTCACCATTTAAAGAAGGTGATTATATTTTATTAGAGACTGGTGAACGTGGTTATGTTAACAGTATGGGCTTACGCTCAACACGTTTTATGACGCGAGATGATATAGAAATAACTATTCCAAACTCAGTTATTGCATCTTCAAAAATTGTTAATGAGAGTGGTGGCCCACAAGTTAGAGAAAGAGTCCGAATTTCTTTAATTATTGCTTATGGTTCAGATATTGATAAAGTTAAAGACCTGCTAAAGAAGATAGCTCTTGAAAATAAAAATGTTCAAAATGAACCAGAGCCAAGAGTTAGATTTAGAGAGTTTGGTGAATCTGGAATTAAACTACAGCTACTATTTTGGATATATAAACCTGAAATACGTGGTAGAACAATAGATAAAGTAAATACAGATATTTATAAACAATTCGCATCTAATAACATCACGATACCTTACCCTACAATGAAAATATTAATGCCTGAAAATTAATAGTTTCACATTTCTTTTTCTGCAAGTTTAGCTTTAAGCTGAAAAGTACCAATTGAAGTTTCAATATAATATGTTCCATCTACTCTATATTTTGCTTTTTTCTTAATAATTGAATTAAAGATAGCTTTACCCATTACACTTAATTTCAATTCTGCTTTTTCTTCAAATGAAAAAATTCCATTTTTAGGAATAATTATTTTTTTATCATTGTAAAACTTAGATGCGTGTTTTCCATCAATAAATAAATCAAACTCTACACGATTTAAAGAAACACCTATTTTATTTGGGTTATTTCCAGAGAATACTATATCTAGACCTACTTTATTTACTGACTTCAATGGATTATAGCGAATTTTTTCTATACTATGATCAAGAGTTAGTGGCCTGACCTCTTTATCCACTACTTTCTTTACCTCTTTTGTAACTTTAGACTTTAAAGATTTAAGGTTTTTAAATTGAGAGTTTAATGGATTTAAAAATACTAATATTGAAAAA
>CAJJBS010000018.1 GCA_905182385.1 Fidelibacterota bacterium TCS55 | reverse complement strand
CATAGATAATGATGGGGATGGTGATTACAATGAAGATTGGCCAGGTGGTATTGATCCGAATCGCAATTATCCTGGTAATTGGTCTATAAAACAACGTGGCTCAGGTGCGTTTCCAGGATCAGAGAATGAATTAAGAAGTGCTTTAGATTTTATTTACGACCATCCAAATATTGCAGCATCACAAAGTCTGCATTCATCAGGCGGTGTTATCTTAAGACCTCCTTCAGTACCAGAAATGAAACTTCCGAATGCTGATCTAAGACTTTATATCGCGCTTTCAGAGCGTGGACTTAATATCACTAATTACGGGTTAGCCACTTCGGTGTATCAATGGAATTGGCCCCGTGGATCAAAGAATTCAGGCAAGGGACAGCTTAGACGTTCAGAAGATGGCAAAATCAAAGGAATGGATCCGTTTGATGGTGGAGGCAATCATTATGGCCAATTAGATGAAGAAGACGCTTATGCAGCCTACGGTGGCTCCTTAGATGGATTGTATGAACTATTTGGTATAGTAGCCTTTGCAAACGAGATTTATCGATTTGGAAAAGATTTAGATAATGATGGACGCGTGTCTCCTTCAGAACAATTAAAATACGATGATGAGCAAATGGATAGTAAAGTATTTAAAGCATGGACACCTTTTGATCATCCCGAGCTAGGTAAAGTTGAAATTGGTGGTTGGAAAAAATTTGGTCAAAACAATCCATTGCCACCATATTTAAAAGATGAGATTGAGCGGAACGTAGAATTTATGTTAATGCAAGCGCGTGCTTTGCCATTACTATCTATTTCAGAAGTTAAGCAAGAGTATCTTGGTAAAAATATATATCGTTTAACGACTACCATAAGAAATACTGGTTTTCAACCAACGGAACTAGCCATACGTTTTGCAAATAATAAGGCCATACCTGTTCGAACCTTTTTATCAACATCAAATAAAGTTATGGTGCTGGATGAAGATAAAGAGAAAGATATAGAAAAAATAAATGGGAATGGAAAAGAAGAAGTCTCTTGGTTGGTTCACGGATCAAAAGGCTCAAAAGTGATCATAAATGCACACCATCCAAAAGGTGGAAAAACATCTAAAGAGATAAGGTTGAATAGATAAATGAGTAAGTATAAGTTGTTTTTAGTGACTTTACCAAGGTATGCAATTTTTGCAGTGATTCTTTTCTTAGGACTAGCAATAGTCTTTTATAAAGGTGGCACTATGAATGACCCTAGTTCATTAGGGTATTCTTTTACGCATAACTTTTTTAGCGATTTAGGTAGATATAAGCCTGAAAATATGATTTCATTAGTTCTCTTTGCATTGGCTTTAGGAATATGTGGTCTAATTTTTAATATTTATTTCTATTACTTTTTAAAATTGTTTCCTCAAAAGAATATATATCATCAGATGGCAAAAATAGGTTGTGTAGCTGGAATGCTTGGTGGAATTTGTTTTATTGCGGTAGGTCTTACACCAACAAATACTATTGTTGGACCCCATATATTTTTTGCAAACTGGGCCTTTAGATTGTTTTTGGTAGCCTCAGTGCTTTTATCAATAGTTTTATATAGAGATGATCGTTTTAACCGCTTATATTTTATTGGATATTCACTTTTTGCACTCTTGATATTGGTCTATGTATTAATATTAGAGTTAGCTCCAAATGCAAGCGAGTCTGACTTTGCTCTAATGTTTAATGTTGTCTCACAAAAAGCAATTGTTTTAGTTTTTATTTTTTCAGTATTTTTTCAAACGTTTGGTAATTCGAAGATTCTTTCAGATTATAAACCTGAATAATTATTATAAAATAAATTAAAGGAAAAAGAATGTTTAAACGCTTAACATTATTTATTGTTACTATAAATTTATTTATCTTGGGATGCAATAAGCCACTTAATGGATGGAATCTGCATGTCCATGATGAAGATGCATTAAATGCTCAGAAAGTAATCACAGAGGCGTCATTAAGTAAATATATAGGAACTTTAGCTTCAGATGAATTTGAAGGACGTTTTCCTGGTACCTTAGGTGAAGAAAAAACCGTAGAATACTTAAGCTCCACTTTTAAAGAGATGGGGCTAATGCCTGGCAATCCAAATGGTACTTGGGTTCAGAAAGTGACCATGACGGGTATAGAATCTGATTTAAAAGCGCAATTTATTACTGATGATGAACGTTGGGTTATGAATATTGGTAATGATATTATTGGTAATTCCTTCCAAACAAGCAGTCAGGTCAACTTAATTAAGAAAGATATAGTCTTTTGTGGATATGGGGTTAATGCACCTGAGTATGGATGGAATGATTATGATGGGATTGATGTAAAAGGTAAAATTGTAGTTGTTCTAGTTAATGATCCACCGGTTATGAAGAATGGCTCTTTAGATAAATCGATATTTGGTGGAAATGCAATGACTTATTATGGTCGTTGGTCTTATAAATTCGAAGAAGGCCTGAGACAAGGCGCAGCTGGTGTAATTGTAGTTCATGAAACTATTCCAGCAGGTTATCCTTTTGCAGTTCTTCAAAGTGGCTATACCAGTGAGCAGCTTACCATAGAAGATCCTAGCTTAACACCCTTGTCCTTTCAAGGTTGGGTACCTGTAGAAACTGCTGAAAAACTATTTAAGATGAACGGTCTAAATTTTCAGAAATCAAAAGAATCTGCTGTGAGTGATGATTTTAAAGCAATGACCTTGGATGCAAAGTTTACTAGTAAAATATCGAATTCAGTTCGTCGATTTAGTTCAGACAATATAATTGCTAAATATGAAGGCAATGACCCAATCTTAAAAGATGAATATATAATTTATACCGCACACTGGGACCATATGGGTATAAACAAAAAATTAGTGGGTGATAAAATATATAATGGTGCAAATGATAATGCTTTAGGTACTGGTTTAGTGATGGCAGCAGCAGAAGCTTTCACCAATCTGAAAAATGGCTCTAAACGAAGTATTTTATTTTTAGCCGTTACAGCTGAAGAGCAAGGCTTGCTTGGTGCAAGATATTATGGTATAAATCCATTGTACCCCTTAGAAAAGACTTTAGCTGTTATAAACATCGATGCTATGGGTAATACTTTTGGGCGAACTAAAGATCTTATCGTAGTAGGTAAAGGAAATTCTGAATTAGATAATATTTTAGAAATGGCTGCTGCGCAAGATGGTAAGTACTTAATTCCTGACGCAGAACCTGAAAAAGGTTTCTATTATCGCTCTGACCATTTTGAATTTGCAAAACAAGGTGTACCTGCTCTTTATGCTGATGGTGGAATCGATGTAGTAGGGAAGGGTACGGATTACGGACATAAAAAGAAAGACGAGTATACTTACGAAAATTACCATGCCTTATCAGATGAAGTAAAAGATGATTGGGATTATAGTGGTATGGTTGAAGATGGAAAAATTTTATTTCGAGTTGGTTATGCGGTTGGTCAACATTCTAAATGGCCAGAATGGAGCAAAGGAACAGAATTTAAATCAAAACGAAAAGAGATGCTGAAAAACTATAAGTATTAATATTTATTGAATTAGACCTATCTCCTCAAGTCTTTCTTCCA
>CAJJBS010000017.1 GCA_905182385.1 Fidelibacterota bacterium TCS55 | reverse complement strand
GCTGGTAACTTTTCTGATACTGTAAAAGTTGATTCAATACACTATGACATTACACCACCTGTGCTAACATTAATTTATCCATATGATGATGAAGCAATAAATAATACGAGTATAAGCTATGCAACTAGCGAGCAATTATCTGCAGGTGACTTTCTTTGGACACAAACTAAAGGATTAATTGATACATTATCTCCACACAAAATTGAATTAATTGGTGAAGAATTATCATCAAAAGAAAAAATAAAAGTTAATTTAATCAATCAGTCATTATTAAAAGATGGGAGCTATTATTCAATTCTTTTAACTGGCAGAGATCTTGCTGGGAATGAAAGCGAACCAATACTAAGAAAAAATATTCTTTTTGATACTACACCTCCAGAATTCACAAATGTCCTTCCAGAATCTGGAAGCGCTCTTAATTATCAATATGTTTCATATACATTATCTGAAAAAATTGACAAAGGTTCAATCATTTGGACTCAAGTTAGTGGTGAGATTGATCAAGAAAGTCCTCACAAAATTACATTGTCAAATAATGAAATGATGGATAGTGTTTATAAAGATATCGATTTAATAAATATGGTGACTTTAAAAGACGGCGGTGTTTATCAAGTGCAGTTTACTGCATCGGATAGAGCAGGAAACATCGCCGATACTATTAACGTTCTTGATTTGCTTTATGACTTTACTGCGCCAGAAATATTAATTGAATATCCTATTCCTCAGTCTATATCAAATACAACAGCTATTTCTTATAATTTATCAGAAAAATTATTTGAAGGAGAGTTTAAGTGGAGATGGCTTGGTGGAGTTGAAGATACATTAGCTCCATATGTTGCAAGTTTATCAAGAAATGAAATGACTGTAGGAGAACATATAGGTATTGAGTTGGCTAATAATCCAACTGTAGTTGAAAATGCACTTTATACAATAACATTTGTCGGCAGGGATCGTGCTGGAAATAGAACTAAGCCAGCATTTGTATCGGGACTCCAATATGATTTTACACCTCCTGAATTAACATGGATAAGCCCAAGTAATGGAGAGGCTATAAATAATAAAAACGTAGAATTTAAAAATAGTGAAATTCTTGAAAGTGGAATAATTACATGGAAATGGGTTGGTGGAAAGGAAGACCCAACTTTAATACATGCAATGAATTTAGTTGATACTGAGCTAAGCAATGGTCTTTTTATCAATAATATAATTAAAAATGAGCCTCCTTTAGTTGATGGAGGAATTTATAATATTTCTTATATAGCTTTTGACCCTGCTGGAAATGAATCAAACAAAATATATATTGATAACTTACTTTATGATATAACTCAACCAGAAATCACAATAATTTATCCACTGCCTCGTTCAATCTCTCGCACTAGTGCTGTTACATACAATCTATCAGAAAAATTATTTGAAGGAGAGTTTAAATGGAGATGGCTTGGTGGAATTGAAGATACATTAGCTCCTTATGTTGCTAGTTTATCAAAAAATGAAATGACAGAAGGAGAACATCTAGATATTGACTTGGCAAATAATCCAACTGTAGTTGAAAATGCCCTTTATACAATGACTTTTGTCGGTAGGGATCGCGCTGGAAATAAAACTAAACCTGCATTTGTAGCGGGACTGCAATATGATTTTACTCCTCCTGAATTAACAATTTTATATCCTGAAGATGGAATGGCAATAAACAACCTTGATTTAAAATACATAAATAGTGAACTTTTAGAAAATGCGCAAATGATATGGAGATGGACTTTTGGCAATCCAGATTCAAATTCTCCACATATTGTAAATCTTGTTGGAGAAGAACTGAAGGCTAATGAAATTGGTCTTGTTTCATTATTAAACTCACCTACGTTAATTGATGGAGCTGAATATTCATTATTATATGTAGGCTTTGATCCTGCTGGCAATCAAAGCGATACTACTAGAATGGATGATATTCTTTATGATATTACGCCGCCAATTATAACAATAAGCTATCCTTCATCTAATATTTTCACAACTGAAACAGCAATAATCTTTGAAACGAATGAAGATATATATGATTTAAATATTAATTGGACTGGAAAGAGCGAAAGTGATGTAGATGACGTAGTCTATTATAACAACCCAAATATTTTAACTGTTGGTGAAATAAACTCTGATGATTTATTTATTCCTGAATTAAAAGATGCATATAATTACTCTATTACTTTCCAAGGTCAAGATCGTGCTGGAAATTTTGCAGAACCAAGTATTTTAAACAATGTAAAAATTGATTTAACGCCACCAATATTCTCTGCTTTATATCCAACGTCTGGCTCCTTTATTAATAAATTGCTATTTGGTTGGAATTTATCAGAGGATATTAATTCTGGATCGCTTTCATTCATTTCGATTGATACATTAGTTGTGGAACTTTCTAATAGTGAAAAAAATAAAGGAAAGAGGGAGATCGGAAATTTAATTAATTTAAATGACCTGAAAGATGGTTCTCAATATTCTATTGAAATAAAAGGAGCTGATTTTGCTGGAAATAATTCTGAAATATTTTCAGTTGATCAAGTAACGTATGATATTTCACCACCCGAATTGCAAATTAATTTTCCAAAGTCCGAAAGTTTTGTAAATAATCTTGAAGTCAATTATGATTCAAATGAACCTTTATTAATTGCTCAAATGATTTGGATAGATGATAAAGGTGTTAGTTCATCTTTTGATTTAAGAATAGAAGACCTTAAAGCAGGTAACCATATATTAAGAGATTATAGTATTAAAACTAAAGAAGGTATAGCCTACAGCATTGTTATTGATGCAACTGATAGGGCTAATAACGATGCAAGCTCAGATACTATTAGAAATGTGATGTTTGATGTCACGCCACCAAAATTAGTTATTCAATCTCCTTTACCTAATCAAGCTATAAATAATGACTCTATTTCATTTGAAATTAGTGAAGCAATTAAAATGGGAACTATAACATGGCAAGCAATAAATGGAAATGACCCTAATTCGCCTCATAAGCATTCAATTCTAGGAGAACAATTAAAGGGCGGATCATTTAAAGACTTTAGGTTTTTATCGCCACCTAACTTAGCTCATGGAGTTTTCTACAATATTCTTATTCAAGGAACTGATCTAGCAGGAAATGAATCTGAGGTTATGATCGTTAATGAGGTTCTATTTGATACGGTATCTCCCAAATTTGTAGATCTTAAACCTCTCGAAAGTGAATTTATCAGAGAACCTGAAATTTCGTATACGTTAACTGAGGATTTAGAAACAGGGAAAATATTTTTTGATTATGTTGGTGGAGCAAGCGACCCTAAAGCAACACATTCAATAACGTTAGCTGGAAGTAAAAAACAAAGAGGTATTAGAGGCGGTAAGCTGCCTACTTCCTTCATTAATTTAGTAAATGGAGCCATCTATAATATTAGGTTTGTAGGAGTAGATGCTGCTGGAAATTCAGCTCCAGAAACTATAATTGAAAATATCACCTTTGATAATGATCCTCCTTCGATTTCTATTGAAGAGCCAAATAGTAGAACTTTCTTTAATAGCGCAGTTCTTTCGTATACTCTTTCGGAAGATTTAGTTTCAGGAAACATTGTAATTAATCGAGTGTCTGGTGAATCAGATATTAACTCGCCACACGGTATAACGTTAATTCCAGATTTATTAAAGTTGGGTAATAATAATCTGAATGATATAAAATGGGTAGATGGTGCAACTTATTCATTAGAAATGAATGGAAGTGATAGAGCTGGCAATAAAGCTAAAGCTGTTAAGCTTAGTCAGATTTCATATGATATAAATCCTCCAGTGATAACTATAAATAAGATTAGTAATAATAACTATATAAATACAAATACTTTAAGCTATACATTAAGTGAAAAACTTATTAAATCTACGGTAATTTTTACGCAAGTAGGTGGAGTATCAGATAAAACATCGCCTCAGTCAATAGAATTAGAGGGAAAAGAATTAAACGAGGGCTCTTTTAATGATATTCGGTTAAAAAAAGGACCTAATCTGATTAATGGATCAATATATGATATTAAAATGTTTGGAGTTGATCCAGCGGGTAATGAGAGTTTAGAAGTAATTATCTCAAATATTACTTTTGATAATGAGCAACCTCAAGTTTCAATTAGTCAACCATTGGACTCGGAACAAATAAAGAGCACACTGATTTCATTTATTTCAAATGAAGACCTCGATAATGGTTTTGTTATTTATAAACAAACAAGCGGAACCGTAGACATTAATTCTCCTCACCGTATACCGATTAAATCTTCAAATTTATCTAGTGGTGTTCATAGCGATATTGATTTTGGCTATACTTCGCAGCTAGCAGATGGAGGACGATATGAAGTTTCTATAGAAGCTTTTGACAAAGCAGGTAACAGAGCTATCGTTAGTTCAATAAGTGATGTTTTCTTTGATATTCTACCTCCAAATCTTACCTTGACAGTTCCTAATAATGGTTCCTTCATAAATTCAGTAAAAATAAGTTATGGAACTTCTGAAGATATGAAAAAAGGTGCTATTACAATTACGCGAGTTAATGGAAGTGAAGATCCTAATAGTCCACATGTAATTAAATTAAATGGCGACCAATTGAAATTTGGAGATCATTTTTCTGAGAATTTTGATGAAATGATACAGTTGAAAGATGGCAGTATATATAATATTGAACTTTCAGGTGAAGATCTAGCTGGTAACGTTGCTAAAAATATTTTGATAAATAATGTCAAGTATGATATTTCATTACCAGTATTATCTATCTTAGCACCACCATCCAATGGCTTCTATTCAAGTATGATTTTGTCCATTGAAATAAATGAACTGCTTTTGTCAGGCAAAATAATTTTTGAGCAGGATGGGGGTACTAATGACCCACTAAGTCCACATAAAATAGAACTAACTAAGGATCAATTAACAACAGGTAAACATTCAGATATAAACATCAATTCATTGATATCTCTAACTTCAAATACAGTTTATAATGTTCGTGTAGAAGGAATAGACCAAGCTATGAACCAAGGTGTCTCTGAAAGAATAAATAGTATAACTTTTGATAAAATTCCTCCAGATATTAGCATAGTCTCCCCTGATCCAGATTCATTTATCAATTCAAAAACTTTAGGCCTAAAAACAAATGAAGTATTATTGGAAGCAAAAGTAGTTTGGACGTGGGTTGATGGTACAGCCGATGATGTTGGTATTCACGAGTCAAAATTAGTAGGAAATCAGTTAATGGATGGGTTATATCCTGAAGTAAACTTTGATCCAGCTCCTTCATTAAAATCAGATGCTCGATATAAAGTTGAATTCTATGGTACTGACAGGGCAGGGAATGCTTCATCTTTTGAACTAGGGATAGTTTATTTCGATGATATTCCTCCTCAAATAACAGGCGCCTTTCCAATCTCAAATAGTTTCATTAATCTAGATGAGGTTGAATATTCTGTAAATGAGCAATTATTAAATGGAGATATTAAATGGACTCCAACTGATGGAACCTCGTCGATTAATGTTTTACTCAGTGGTCTAGAATTAGATCAAGGAGATTTTTTAAGAAGTAAGCTTACCAATCAAAAAGATTTAGTTGATGGTACAATTTATGACTTAATTATTTCTGCAAATGATCGTGCTGGTAACTCTTCAAACATAACATTAGCAGAAAATATAACTTTTGATAAAACAAAGCCAAAATTTACACAAGTTACGCCAACCACCAGTGCTCGTATTAATTCTCAATTAATAAAATGGACAGTAAATGAACAACTAAAGTCCGGTAAGTATACATGGATTTATATGGGGGGCAGTGATGACCCTGGAGCTCCACATACATTTGATTTAACTCAGGATATATTAAAAAAAGGTTCATTTGACAATTCTACATTAGGTAATCTAAATCTTGTAGCGGATGCAATGTACAGAATCACTTTAGAAGGAACAGATATAGCTAATAACACTGGTAAAAAATTTATAATGAGTGTTGTTTACGATGATAAGCCACCGATCTTAGAAATTAAATATCCAGAATCAAATACTGCTGTAAACAATCTTGATATAGGATATTTCATTAGTGAAGGTTTGAGTAATGGCCAGTTTGTATATACTCAAGTCAGTGGTTTACCAGACCCAAACTCACCTGTTATTTTTAATTTAACAGGGCTTGAGCTAGAAACTATTTTTGAATCACCTAAGAGTCCTAAAAACCCACCTGTCTTAAATGATGGTTCCGTCTATAATATTCAGTTCATAGGTGAAGATTTAGCTTCTAATAAGTCAGAATCCAATGTAATAGAAAATGTGAAGTATGATATAACTAAGCCAGTAATATCAATTTACTATCCTGAAGCTAAGTCAAACTTTATGGGAACAGAAATTAATATAGAAATGAGTGAAGATTTAAAAGAAGGAACTATGATTTGGTCTCGTACGGGTGGACTTAATGATCGTGTAACAAAACATAAGATTCCTTTGTATGATGAATATTTAACAGCTGGTAAGCATGTAAAAGCAAAAATTCCAATTGAAGAATCATTAAGCGCGAGCGTTGTTTATTCATTGGGTATTGAAGCTGTTGATTTTGCTGGTAATCAAGCAGAACCAGTACTAGTTGAGTTTATTGAATACATTCGTAGTATGGGAGGTAATTGGTATTATAAAGGTCAAATTATTGAAGTGGTTTGGATCTTTGAGCCAGATGAAACAGGCTTGAAAGGTAATTTTATGCAAGGATTATCCCTTGGAACAAAAATCAGTGATCAAGAAAAAGGTCAATTCAATATTGATTTTAGTAACAAACCTTGGGTAATAACTTTAAAGATGGATAATCCAGACAAAAATAGGATAAGCTTATTTGAATTCACCAGTAATACAACCATGCGTGTCGTGACAGGAGAGAAAAAACCATCTAGTATGAATGACGGTGAGATTATGGAGTACGAATGGAGACCTAATTAAAATATATAATATAATGATTAATTATAATTCTGAATTAAATTCGCGGTCTGTTTTTCATATTTTTTTATTAGGAGTAAATATATAATGGCTAAGAAGCAAAAGAGTTTTGCAGAAAAAGCATCATCCGCAGGTGCAAAAGATTTAGTTCACATTAAATTTGTGAAGAGCGTTCCTTCTGACCGTGATGGTTTTTGGCGTTTTAATGAATCCATGATTTCAATGGAAAAAGGTCAAAATCTTGATACAAAATTAAAAGAAATGGAAGGTCAAGCAATGTTAGTTGACATTGATATGCCTTCGGAAAATGATAATAAAAGTGATTCTAAGTCACTAGCAGCAACGGAAGAAGCTCCAGCAACGGAAGAAGCTCCAGCAAAAGAAGAAGCTCCAGCAACGGAAGAAGCTCCAGCAAAAGAAGAAGCTCCTACGGAAGAAGCTCCTACGGAAGAAGCTCCTACGGAAGAAGCTCCTACGGAAGAAGCTCCTAAATAGTTACTTTATTTCTTAAATAAATATTTATTGGAGAGGTGGCCGAGCGGCTTAAGGCGCACGCTTGGAAAGCGTGTGTACGTTCATAGCGTACCGTGGGTTCGAATCCCACTCTCTCCGCATTACTATATAAATCTTATATCAAATTCAAACTAAAAACTTTGTAAAGACTCGAAAAATGGTACTGTTGAAATAATGGTCCTATTAAGCTAATAATTAGCTCTAAATTATTATATAAGCAAATGTTAAGTGATGGCTTAATTGCTAAATCTGATTACAATGATAATGAAAGTAAATCTTAGATATTTAAATGAAGAATATACTAACAAGAGGTGGAATTGAGTTTTTGGCAGTTTTTCTAGGTATTGCACTTTCTTTTTATATGGAGGAATGGCAAACAGAAAAAGATAATGAAGATAAAAAAGACCAATATCTATCTGATCTTATAAATACATTAGAAGTAGATATTGAACAAATAGATAAGCTACTTAAAACTTTAATTAATTCTGATAAGTTGATTGCAGTTATTCAAACTGATATTGACAAAAACCATACCACTCATTCAGATGCTGATATACTTAAAAAATTATTAGATATTGAAGTAGGTTTTTCATTTTTTCCACAAGACGGTATATTTAATCAACTCATCTCAACGGGATCTTTTGAACTTATTAAAAATGTTGAATTAAAAAATATTTTGCTTAAGATGTACAATCACCAAAAACAGCGTAATTATGCTACCTCTACAGAAATCGATCATTTCAACATCCGTTTTAGGAACGAAATATTAGATAAGTTTAGAGTTAGTTTTAATTACAATTCTTTAGATGGTGCTTTTTATGGAAGTAGAACAATTAATCAATACAAATTTAGTCAAACCTATTATATGTCAAATGCTTTTTATGGTTTACTCTCTCAGGCAAACCTCTATGGTAATATGTATACCAGACAGTTAAGAGATATTGAAAAATCTTACTTTACTGCATTATTATTGACAAAAAATGAAATTACTAAATGAAATTCTTTTGGGTTATATATTTTAAATAAATAATATTAATAATGTCATATATATACTTATTTAGTGCAATAATTTTTGAAGTAATAGGTACAATGCTGATACCTCTTTCAAAAAACTTCACAAAGCCTTTTATTAGTATTGTTCTAGTAATTGCTTACATGCTTTCTTTCTATCTTTTTAGTTTTGCTTTAAAAGAGATTCCTATAGCAGTTGCATACGCCACTTGGGCAGGCTTAGGTATCTTCTTAATTACTTTATTCAGTTATATAGTCCATGATCAATCTTTAGGGTGGCAATCTATCTTAGGGCTTCTTTTGATAGCGATGGGTGTAGCGATTGTAAATACATTTAAAAACCAAAATATTCTTTAAAAATGGATTATTAACAAAAGATGCATTTAGTAGAATTGGCATGGATATTTACAAAACTAAAATAGTACGAGTAATATGGGAAGAACGGAAAGGAGACTTTGAAGCTGACTTCGTAGAGTTTTTTGAAGCGCTAAGAGATAATAAATGAAATACCACGGGTTTAAATATGTCAATTTTTAAATATATAATCTTAATCTAGAATAAAATGCTCAAGGCACATATTATCCATAATTCTTAGTTTATTTAAATCATAAATTCATACAGTATTAATTTTAACATTATCTAATTACATTAAGTGTAGGAATGAAAACTAGATCATACCTTATTAGTTTATTTGCAATATCAATCTTTATTTTAGATGAATCTAGTTTTATTGATATAAAAACTTCTCATTTATATTCTCAGCAAAATGAAAGACCCCTTATCTTACAGAAAGGTGATAGTTGGTTAGAGATAAAACCAGGTCAAAAGGTCTATATACGTTCGTATAAAAAAACATTATTTAGAAATAGAATATTAACTGACATACCTCAAAGAAAAATTATACCATCAGGTCCAAAAGTTAAACCAAGCACGTTCATATCTATAGACCATCAACAAAAAGTGTTGATAACCCAAAATGATGCGATTGCATTATCTGATTTTTATTCTATTTCACCAGTTACTGACGGCACAATGGCACTTAAAGCTGCTAAAAATGGTTTTGTAGGAGGTTTTTTTGGAGGCTTTGCCGCTTCATTTCTTCTCCTTTTATCAGTTGGTGAAGTTGATATTGCTAATGAATTTTTGCAGGTGATTCTATTATCTTCATTTTTAGGTGGAGTCACTGCTGTTACTGGGGGTATCCAAGGTCTTCTTGTTGGATCTTTTTTTCCAGATATAACTGAAGAATTCATCATCAGTCCTGATGAGTGGAGTATTATTGAGCAATAAAATATCACGTCGTTCTTTTCTGAAAAAAACGAGTGCCATTACCTCATTAGCTTCAATCTCGCCTTTTTCAATCTCATCTATCGTATCTGATTTATCAGATGATAAACGAATTTTAGTTATCGGTGCTGGGTTAGCAGGTTTATCATGTGCGTATGAATTAGATAAAGCAGGGTATAATGTTATTTTAATTGAGGCACGATCACGTGCTGGTGGCAGAGTAAGAACTTATAGAGATGCATTCGCTGATAATTTATATGCTGAAATGGGTGCAGAATATGTGGATAGTACGGATAATCTGGTTCATCAGTATTGCAAAGATTTTGGCTTGAGAGTATTACCTGCAAAACAATATGATGGGGTTTTTGTAAGGGGAAATAGATTATCCATGAAAGGTTTAAAATCGGGTCAAGATTCATTGCCTTATGATGGAGTATTAGAAGGTAAATTGTTTGGGCAGGAAGCAAGATATATCCAAGAATGGATAGACCTTGTCAAGCAAAAAGGTGAAAACTCTCCTGAGGTACTAGCCCTTGATAATATGTCCATTGAGGAAATGTTAAAAAAAGGGGGAGCACCTAAAGATATTATTGAACTTTATACGTATACCAACGCCACTGAGTCAACCACAGTCCCTTCAAGAATGTCAGCTTTATATATGGTTTTAGCCAATGCAAGAGCTTCGGCGTTTAGTGAAGATACAGTTGAAGGAAGAATCTTTGGTGGAAATGACAGGCTTCCTAAGATTTTTGCGAAAAAATTAGGAACTAAGATTAAATACAATCGAGCTCTTAAGCGGCTAAAATTTAATTCTAAGGGTCTTACGGCCATTGTTAATCAAAATGGCGCAAATGAGTCTATTAAAGGTCTTAAATGTGTGATAGCTCTTCCAGCATCCGTTCTGAGAAACGTAGATATTGAGCCTGGATTTAGTTCTGATAAAACATATTGCATACAAAATCAAGATTACGGGCATGTAATGAAAGTAGCCATGCAATATCGAAAACGTTTTTGGGATCAGAAAAAATCAATTGGTCAACGCGTTTTTACAGACACAAGTCTTCGAAGAATTTATCACTTTTCAATTGATCAACCAGGTCCTCGTGGAATACTGCTTACTTTTACATCAGGTGAGGATGCTAAGAAGTTGGGGCGCTTGAGTGAAGAACGACGTATGCGTAATGCTCAAAAAACATGTGAAAATATATGGCCTGAATCATCAAAATACTGGGAGAATGGTATTACGAAGTACTGGAATGAAGATCCTTGGGTTAAGGCCAGCTATTCAATTGCTGGTGTTGGTCAAAAAGGTTTTAGAGATATTTTAGCTAAGCCTGAAGGTCCTATATATTTTGCAGGTGAACACACAGCTTTTTATAGAGCATCCATGAATGGAGCCATTGAATCTGGTTTGCGTGCCAAGTCAGAATTAATTCAAGCTTTAGAAGCATAATTAAAATGAATCATTCAATATCTAAAAAAATAGCAGATCTAATTGACTATACTCTACTTACAAAAGATGCTAATGGAGAAGATCATATTAAACTATGTCGAACAGCTAAAAAATGGGGTTTTAGAACGGTATGTGTCTATCCTAATTTTGTTGAACTATGTGCTGAGCAGTTGGAAGGAACATCGATAGAGGTTTGCACTGTGGTTGATTTTCCAAATGGAGAAGGAGATATAACCAATAATGTGGTAGATGTAGCTATGGCTGCCAGTGATGGTGCTATGGAGATAGATATGGTTATGGATATTGAAGCATTTCGTCAAAAAGATTATGAAAAAGTTTCAGCAGGTATTATTAATATAATAGAAGCAGCTGAGGGTAGAATTATAAAGGTGATCATCGAGTCATGTTTATGGACAGATGAAGAGATCAAAATAGCTTGCGAAGTTGTTCAAGGGTCTAGCGCACAGTTTGTAAAATCATCTACCGGTTTTTCAACGCATGGTGCAACTATTGATCATATCAGAATTATGAGAGAAACTGTTGGCGATCTTTTTGGTGTGAAAGCATCCAGCGGAATAAAGTCATTTGATGATGCTTTGAAAATGATAAAAGCAGGTGCAAACAGAATTGGGACTAGCTCAGGGGATGAGATTATGAAAACAGAAAAATTAAAGTCTGAGGACTAATCATATGAAAAAAATGATATCTGTTTTTTTATTGATAAAATAATGGAGCATTTACTTAAAGAAAATTTAGATATTAAAATATTTAACCATCTATTTTCAGAAGATGAAAGCAACTATTTCTTTCGGAGTCTACTTAATGAAGTAGCGTGGAAACAAGAAACCATTACGATGTGGGGAAAGAAAAGAATATTGAGAAGACGGGTGGCATGGTATGGAGATTCGGGTAAAAATTATTCTTATTCTGGAAATTTATTAAGCCCAATTACTTGGAATGAAAACCTTAAGCGTATCAAAAAAAAAATTGAAATCGTCTCTTCGATTGCATTTAATAGTGTTCTTCTAAATGACTATGAAGATGGTAATGTTGGTATGGGTTGGCATAGTGATGATGAAAAAGAATTAGGCAAAGATCCTATTATTGGATCCGTCAGTTTTGGTGTTGATCGAGATTTTTATTTAAAACCAAAAATTAAGTCAAATAATGACCGGGTTAAAATTATGTCATCAAATGGATCTTTGATCCTGATGAATGGAAGTACACAGCATCACTGGTTGCATAGTCTACCTATTAGGAAAAATATTAACGAACGTAGAATTAATCTAACTTTTAGGACTATTATTTAAATATGAAAAATTATCTATTTATTATTTTTATATCTATACTCTTTTCTTGTGACGAATCAGAAGAAGTTGCCAATCAAACTGAATGTAATGCCACGCTTACATTAATGAATAGAGCCGCTGATAAATTTAGTGCATTAACAGATAACGGTACAGCTACCAAAGCTGATTGTAATGACCTTGTTGAAAAGATGGCAGAGTATCTTCCTTGTATGGCTGAAGGTCAGAATAAAATTGAATTTGAATTGGCTATTGCTGAATTTGCTGATCTTTGTAAAGATTTACCAACTTAAAAACTTTCTGTTTTGCAAAAACTCAAATTAATAACCATATGGATTATGTCCTTCTTTTATATCTTTACAGGTGTTACTCATTTCTTAACACCTGATTGGTTTTTGCAAATAGTTCCTCCGTATCTATCTTACAAATTAGAATTAGTCTACATTAGTGGGTTTTTTGAGATATTATTTGGTTCATTTTTATTACTTAATAAAACAAGATATTATGCAGCTTGGGGATTAATTGTACTTTTAATTGCAGTGTACCCAGCTAATATTTATCTCGCGCAAACAAACGGCGTAGCTATGAATACAACATCCCTTATTGCTTGGGGAAGACTTCCTTTTCAGTTCGTTTTTATTGGTTTAGCCTATTGGCACTCTAAATAAACCATAAAACAGCAAGTAGATTATAATTATTCCGTCAA
>CAJJBS010000016.1 GCA_905182385.1 Fidelibacterota bacterium TCS55 | reverse complement strand
CAATTTGATTTAAATCCTCTAAATTTGGAGATTTAATCCATTCATGCTTTTTACAAGCTTCTTCAATAATTCGAGGTATTTCCATAAATCCAATTTGATGATTTAAAAAACGGTAAACTGCTTGTTCATTTGCGATATTTAAAACTGCACATGTAGATCCTTCTTGACGTAAGGCTTCATATGCTAGCTCAATGCATGGGAACCGTTCTAAATTTGGGTCTTCAAATGTCAATGATCCAATTTTAACTAAATCAAGGGCCTCCCAATTTGAAGTTAAATGCCTCGGATAAGTTAAAGCATATTGAATTGGGATTTTCATATCTGGGATTCCTAATTGAGCTTTAACAGATTCATCCTTGAATTCAACCATGGAATGAATAATAGATTGAGGATGAACAATAATATCTATTTGATTAGCCTCTAATTTAAAAAGCCATAAAGCCTCAATAACTTCTAAACCTTTATTCATCATAGTTGCAGAGTCAATAGTTATTTTTCTACCCATATCCCAATTGGGATGTTTCAAAGCTTCTTCAGGGGTTATCGATTTAAAACTATCAATATTTCTACTTCTAAAGGGCCCACCACTTCCAGTTAAAATTAATCTTTTAACATCATCCAGAGCTTCGCCTACAAGACATTGCCATATAGCTGAATGTTCACTATCAATTGGAAATATTTTTGCTTTTTTTTCTTGACAAGTTCTTGTGATAAGGTCTCCTGCCATTACTAAACTTTCTTTATTGCTAAGTGCAACATCAACGCCTTGCCCTACAGAATTTAATGTGGGAGCCATTCCAGAGGCGCCAACTAAACCATTTAACATTAAGTCAATATCCTCACGTTTAGATATTTCTAATAAGCCTTCTCTACCCACTAATACTTTCGAGCTTGAATTAGAGAGTTCTTTTTTTACAAACTCTGCAGCTTTTGAATCAATAATTGAAACAACTTCAGGTTTATATTTTTTAGCTTGCTTAACTAATAATTCTCCATTTTTATACGCACTTAAAGCAACAATCTTAAATTCATTTTTAAGTTTATCAATGACACTTAAAGTGTTAATCCCAATAGAACCAGTAGACCCAAGTATTGAAATTCTTTTCATTATTAAAAAGTCTCAATAAAACTAATTGAAAATAAATTGTAATCCATGCTAAGCAATATTTGAGGCTCTATTTTAAAACTAAATAAATTTAATGTAGTTGCTATACTAATAAAGTTTGATTGAAGATTAGATTTAAGAGGTAGTTGAAGTTCACTTATAATATTTTGAGTAGTTTTTACAATATTAGCACCTATACCAATATCAAAATTATATTTATTTAATGTAAATGACCTCATAGTTGAAAATTGTATCGTAACTGATTTAAACTGATTAAAAGAAGTAAAAGTTCCTGAATCATATAATAATTTCCATTTTGATGGCATATTTATATTACCCGGTTTAAGCACTGTACCCCAACCATATGATTGAATAGTTCCATGTTTAGTAGAATAATTCACCATTCTTCCTCTTAGTGATAAGTTCCATGATACTTTCACTTGACCGCTAAGCATAGGTAATAAACCTGAATTTGACAGCCCTTTATTTAATGACAATCCTAAAGATATCCTTTTTAATCCATTTATTGAAGTGGAAGGTTGATTAGTTGAGACTAAACCAGAATATCTAAATAGTAACTTTGTTTTTTTATTAAAATTTCCTGATTCTGATAAATTAAAAGAAGACCATTGGCCATAAGATAAAGAAATAAAAAGAATAAAAGAAAAATATTTCATTAAATACACACAAATAAAATAGAACTAGATAATTCCTCTATCACTATTTTCGATAAACTCAATTATTTTTTGTATTTCTTTAGTGTTAGATAGTTCTGACTTTATCTTTATTATCGCTTCACCGCGATTCAACTTTGATATAAAATATGTCCTATAAGCTTTCTTAATAAGACTTCTAACTTCTTTTGAAAAGCCTCTTCTTTTTAAACCAATTTTATTTATTCCAACAAATCTAAGTGGCTCTCCTCCAGCAATAATAAACGGAGGGACATCTTGAACAGCTCTAAAACCACCACCAATCATAGATTGTGTGCCAATTTTGACAAATTGATGAACCAGAACTCCTCCTCCTAAATTTACCCAATCACCAATTTCAACATGACCACCAAGCGTAGTTAAATTAGCCATGATTGTATTCTCTCCAACAATACAATCATGCCCAATATGCACAGAGGCCATTAACAAAACATTGTTACCTATAATAGTTTTTCCAAAAGCACTTGTACCTCTATTAATTGTAACTGATTCTCTAATTAATACATTATCTCCAATGAATGTTAATGTTTTTTCACCTTCATATTTAAGGTCTTGAGGAGCTTCTCCAATAGAAGTATTATGAGAAATTAGGCAATCTTTTCCTATTGTAGTCCCGGAACAAATTGTATTATGATTCCCAATACTTGTGCCATTTCCAATTTTAACATCATCTTCAATAATTGTGTATGGACCAATGTGTATATCTTGGCCAAGTTCAACCTTTGAGGAAATTATAGCTGTAGGATGTATGGAAATGGGTTCAGGCTCCTGCCCGATCCACAACAGTTGCTTTTAAATTGGCTTCAGCAACAAGTTTGTCACCAACATAGGCTTTTCCAATAAGTAATGCCGTTCCAAGTCTAAACTTTGCAAGTATCATTTCAAGACGTAACTGATCTCCAGGGATTATAGGATGACGAAATTTTGAATCTGACAATGCTGAAAAGAACATATTCTTTTTCATTGGATCATCTATACTATTTAAACATAATAAGGCACCAGCTTGAGCCATAGCTTCTAAAACTAAAACGCCAGGCATTACTGGTTGATTTGGGAAGTGACCATTAAAAAAAGGTTCATTAATAGTTACATTTTTAATAGCTGTTAATTTTTCACCAGGTGTAATATCGATTATTCTATCAACCAGAACAAATGGATAACGATGAGGTAAAAGAGCTAAAATAGCATTTATATCAAACATGAAATCTTTGGATGGATTCTTTTGATATCTCTGTTGTAGAATTTTCTTTTCATAAACTTTTTTTATTCGTCTAACTAACTCCACATTTGCAGCATGTCCACTTTTCGAAGCAATAATATGTCCTTGAATTGGCATACCTAAAAGGGCAAGGTCTCCGATTAAATCTAGAGCTTTATGCCGTACTGGCTCATTTTCAAATCTAAGCTCTTTACCATTTAAAGTTCCATTCGCACCTAAGCTAATTTCTTTCTTAATTCCAAATAAACTTTTTAAAGTGTCCGCTTCCTCTTGATCAATATCTTTATCAACAATTACTACAGCATTATCAAGGTTTCCACCTTTAATTAACCCTTCTTCTTTTAATGTCTCCACTTCACTTAAAAAGCAAAAAGTTCTAGCTGGAGCTATTTCTTTTGCAAATTTTTTCTCAACTTGGTCTAATGTTGTAAATTGAGTTCCTAAAGTTTGAAATTCATAATCTATCATATACGTAATTCTAAACTGATCAGATGGCATAATATGAATATCAACACCTCTTTCAGCATCAGTGTAGCCTACAGCTTCATCAATATGTAGATAAACCCTTGGAGAATTTTGTTTAACAATTCCGGCTTTTAATAATGCTTCAACAAAGTCTTTTGAACTTCCATCCATTACTGGCGGCTCTTTTTCAGTCAATTCAATTAATATATTATCTAAACCTAAGCCAACACACGCTGCTAAAGCATGCTCGACCGTATGAATTCTAACTCCATTTTCCTCAATAGTCGTCCCTCTAGAAATATCAACAACATGGTCAATATCTGCTCTAATCTCGGGGCAACCTTCAACATCCATCCTTTTAAACCTAATGCCAAAATTATCAGGAGCTGGTTTAAAAGTGATTTTTGATTCAACACCCGTATGTAGACCTATGCCTACACAGGATGTTTTATCGCCAATTGTTCGTTGAAATTTTATAAGACTCATGGTGTATTAATTTAAGTATTTATCTTCGAATATTTTTAAACGTTTTTTTAGTTGTTTTACTTCAACATAAACAGCATCTCTACGATTTTTTTCTTTAATTTCGCGCGCTGGCGCACCGGAATAAATTTTTTCTCCAGGAAGATCTTTCATAGCTGCAGTGTAACAAGCGAACATTGCTTTATCTCCAATTTTAATATGATCTATTGCTCCTGCTTGACCACCAAAGACACAATAATCACCAATTTTAGTACTTCCTCCAATAGTTACATGTCCTGCCATTAAACAACCTTCGCCAATTACTGCATTATGACCAATTTGAACACCATTATCAAACTTGCAGAAATCTTTAATTATTGTATTACCTATCGTTCCTCTATCAAAAGTACAGTTTGCACCAATTTCCACACTTTTTCCAATAACTACTTTGCCGTTCTGTGGTATTTTAATATGTTTATCTTTAATAGTAAAAAATCCAAATCCATCAGCTCCTATTACTGATCCAGAATGAATAATACACATTTCGCCAATCTCTGTTTTATGATATAAGTGAATATTATGATTTAAAATAGAGTTTCTACCAATAACGGTACCCGATTCAATAATATTATTTGCCCCAATTTCTACTTTATCGCCAATTAAAACATCTTTACCAATATGGGAATTTGGTCCGATAGAAACATTTTTGCCAATTTCTGCTCTTGGATCCACCTGTGCCGTTTTGTGAATCCCCACTTCTTGTTTATACTTCGGTGCAAAATACTCTAGTATTTTAACAATTGCTTCTTGTGCGCTAATTACTACTATACCGTTTAGATTATTAAGTAAATCTTTATCCTCAACAATTATTGCTGAGGCTTTACATAAAGGGGCATAATGATTATATTTTTTATAACCAATGAAACTAATTGTATCAGCTTTTCCATCTTCAATGGCTGAAGTTCCATTTATTAATAACTCAGGATTCCCAACTATAGTTCCCTGAACTAGTTTAGCTAATTCTTCTAAGGTGGCCACAAGGTCTCTACTTAATTTTTAGTCTCAACTTGTTTTGTATCTGAAACCTTATACTTTCTTAACTCAAATAAAACATCATCCGTTAAATCGAATGTTGGATTACCATATAAAAGCGATGTAGAGCCATCTAAAATAAAATCTATACTCTTTGTAGCAGCTACTTTATCAACCGCGCGCTTTACTTTAGATAGGATATCAAACTCTAACTGTGCTTGTCTCCTATACAACTCACCTTCTGGACCAACCATTGTCACTTGGAATTTTTGGATTGTTGCTTCACGAGATACTATTTCAGTCTCTTTTTCTTTACGCCATTCAGGACTACTCATAAGACGTTGAGTTTCAAATGCTTGCTTAATACTGTCCAATTCCATAACCATCATGTTATACCGTGTATTTACTTGTCTATATTCAAGCTGAAGCTGGGCTTCTGCATCTTTAAATTCTTCATACTCAGCACGAATACGATCTGATTGAACAAAACCAATTTTATTTTGTGCAATCAGGATTACTGGTAAAACTATTAACAAAACACTCATTTTTTTAATGATTTTGCGTGTCACATTGACCTCCTTGATTTAATTTTATCTTCCAAAAATAATTGTGTATTCCCAACCTTGCGGATTTCCATCACCAATGATATCATCAAAACCATAACCCATGTCAAAGCCTAATTGTCCAATCATAGGCATAAAAAACCTGATTCCGATACCCGCTGATCTTTTTAGTTCAAGTGGCTCTCTTCTTGGAAAACCAAGTGACTTTGTAAGCCTAGTATCATTCCAAACTCCGCCAGCTTCAGCAAATAACATTCCGTAAACTACAGGATTTTCAGAAAAAGGAAACCTGAATTCTGAGGAATACTTCATAATGGTATTTCCTCCAACACCTCTACCTTGAGCTGTTAATGGACCAATAGAGTTATCAGGATAACCTCTGAGCATAGTTCCATAAGGAATTCCATTCCCACCCATAATAAATCTTTCATATGGTGGAATATAAGTAGATCCACCACCAACATTTAGCTGGCGAATTGTTCCCATTTTTAAAGAACTTGTTAAAACAAACTTCCAAAATGTAGGGGTATACCAATCTAAACTTAGAACATGTTTATGGTAATGCTCATCACCACCAAGTGATCCTCCAGAAAAAGTTGATACGAGCGTAGCGCTAGAACCCTGCGTTGGAAATTCAGCTTGATCACGACTGTCTCTTACAATAGTTTGAGATAAGTTAATACCTGTAGATTTTCTAAAACTTCCTAGATATTCATCTAATACTTCCTGGTCTCCCATATATTCTGCTCTTCGCAAAGTTAAAGACCAATAAGCTTTAAAATAATCATCTGGCCACTTTAGCCTTCGTCCCCACTCAACTGAACCACCTTTTGATAATTGATCAAACGGATAAAAATAATATGAATTTCCTTGTCCTCTGAATGTATAAAAAAGAGAAAAACCAATTCTATTGGGAGTGTCTCTAAACATTGGATCCATAAATCTAACGTTAAAGCTTTCATATTTACCAGGTGTCCCATAATTATTCATTACAGATACTTGTGTTCCAATGCTAAAGCCGAAAGATAAAACCTGACCTTTGCCCAAAAAATTATTAAACTCAAGGTTTCCGCCACCTGTCATTCCATAAATTCCTGTAAAGCCTACATTCGCACTAGCTTTATCAGAAGATTTTTCTTCTAGTGAAATATCTAAATCTATTTCATCTTCATCTACTGGAATTACATTTGGACTTAAAGAGGTAGGGTCAAAATAATTTAATACACTTAGTTTTCGCATACTCCTTTGTAATAGAGTTCTACGAAATAAATCCCCTGGGAAAACATCTAACTCTCTACGTACTACATTTTCACGTGTTTTATCATTACCGTAAATATTGATATTTCGAATGTAAACTTCATTGTTTTCAGTAACTGAAAAATGTACATCCAAAGAGTCTTTACCAATAGGTGTAAAGTATGGTTCAATACTACTATATAAATAACCACGATCCATATAAAGACTTTGAACATCTTGGAATACTGCTTTTTCAAAACCTGCCTGACTATAGGAGTCTCCTTGCTTAAGATTCAAAGCTGCATCTAGATTTTCTGTTTTGTAAAGCTCATTACCTTCCCAGCTAAAATTCCGAAATTTATATTTACTTCCTTCATCAATATTAATAAGGACTATAAGACCTTTCTTCTTAGGCTCGTAGAAAACTGAATCTGAAATAATACTGAAATCTCTATAGCCTTCATTACGATAAAAATCAGTCAAGACATTAAGATCTTCGTCAAACTTCTTTTCGTCATAAGCCGGAGCCCAAATACGCCACCAGGCTCTTACTTTGGTTTCTTTTAATTGCCATCTTAACTTATATAATGAAAGTTTATTTCTGATGAAGTTAGGTAATGGAATCCAAGGTTTAGTTGCAATCCAACCAAAACTATTTTTACGACCCTCAATTTTTATATCTTTAATCTTTAGTTTTTTACCTTCATTTATTGAAAAAGTTATATCCTGCTTTTGGTCTTTTCCGGAACCAATAGTATCCATCTTTGCTACAATCTTTGCTAAGAAGTATCCATCTTCCATGTAAAGCTGTTCCATCTTATTGATTGACTTGTTGGCAAAATTTGGTTTTAAACGCATACCGCGCTGAAATGTTAATATTTCTTTAAACTTTTTATCTTTTATTTTTTTATTTCCACTAAAAATCACTTGGCCAAGCACAGGAGCCTCTTTAACCTCAATTGTTATTAATATTCCATCGGGTGTTTCACCATCAAAATGAATTTGAATATCATTAAAGACTCCTAATTCCCAAAGACGCTTAACTGCTCGACGAAAATCTTCACTTGAAACTTCTTGTCCTATTTGAAGTCCCGCAGTATATAAAACCATATTTTCACTAGTTGAAAGGTTTCCATCAATATTTATTTCTTTTAACTTAAATGATGGTGGTGCTTGAGCAATAAGCAATGTTGCTATAAATAAAAATAATAAATTTCTCATTCTGAAACCTGTTCACTTGTTTGACCAAAACGTCTTTGTCTATTTTGATAATCAAGAATTGAATCTAACAGTTGATCTTCTCTAAAATCAGGCCAGAATTTATCTGTCATATATAATTCTGTATATGCTGATTGCCATAATAAAAAATTGCTAATTCGATGCTCCCCTCCCGTTCGAATTAATAAGTCTGGGTCAGGAGTCTCACTAGTATAAAGTTCACTTGCTATATTTTCTTGTGAAATATCTTCTAATTTCATTTCACCTTTTTCAATTTTATTTACAATACGCTTAAATGCCCTTATTAGTTCCTGTCGACTTCCATAGCTCAGTGCTAATATAAGATTAAGGCCCGTATTATTTTTTGTTTTTTTAACTCCATTTGCTATTCCTTTAAATGATTCTTTTGGTAAATCATTTAAATTTCCAATTGTTGACAATTTTACATTATTTTTATTAAGACTATCTATTTCTTTATTTATTGTCCCTAATAATAATCTCATAATTGCACCTACTTCAATCTTAGGCCTATTCCAATTCTCACTTGAAAAAGTATAAAGAGTTAAATATGAAATTTTTAATTCACCACAGATTCGAACAATATCACGGACAGAATTGATTCCTTCTCTGTGGCCAGATATCCTTGAGAGGTTTCTTGACTTTGCCCATCGACCATTGCCATCCATAATGATTGCAATGTGTTTAGGGATATCACCTTCTTCTAATATTTGTTCTAAAAGCAACTTAGACATAATTTATTTTATTATATGATTGTTATATAAAAAATAGAGGGCAAAGTTACCCTCTGAGGCAGATTCAATCAATAAATAATCAACTATCTTATTTCTCATATAATTCTGCTATGTGATGATCAAAAGGAAGGAAGCTACTTGGTACTTCAATGTTTTTGAATTCTGTTTTACATTTATAGCATTCGATTGAATCTTTAATTCTACTATATAAGAAATAATCTAGAATAGATAATACTAACAGACTTAAACCATATGTCCATGGAACAAATAAAGCCCCAATTAAAATAATTAGACATCCCAATGCTTGGTTAAAATCTTTTTTTTTGTGTAGATGTTTACATTCACAAATTGGGCATAAAGAAAAATCTAAAAATGAATTAAATAGCTCTGGGCGTTTACAATGAGGACACTCATCAACCTTTTCAAAGGATATTGTTTTGTTACATTTTACACATTCAAAAGAACTCAAAGTAAAAACCCAAACTTAAGTAAATAGTATTTAAATAAAAGGTCGCCAAAAAGAATAGATATTACTGAAACATATATTAATCCTGTGGCACTTTGTGTTGCTTGCAATTTTAATGTCTTCCAAATAAATAAATTTAGGATGAGAGGAATAATATTGCCCATAAATATTGCAATCGCTAATAAAAAACCTTCAAATTCGAATGTAAAAGCCCACATACTATAACTTATGCCATATGGATCAACTACCGTTTCTAAACTCATAAAAATAATGTCCCAGAATGTTCTAATAATAATAAGTAATGAAAAAACTAAAATCGATCTTTTAAGTAATTTAATAGGAAGATTAATTACGTTTAAATACCAATGTCCTAATATCATTGAAAAAAAAACTGTTGCCGTAATTAAGGAGCCTAATAAAGTAATCAAAAATAGAATCAAATAATCTGATTTTGGCGAAATCTGAATAATAATATGGAAAAAAGCAAAACAACCTAAAATTGAAACAAGTGAGATTATAAAGTTATTTTTTGTCTTAGCATTCCAATAATATGAAGTAATAATTAATATTAAACCAAGCCAAATCCATATATAGATTTTTGAAATAAAGTTTGATTCTAATCCAATGAACCCTATTACGCCAAGGGCTCCAATTATGCAGCACAAACCCAGATTAAATCTATAAAAACTTGCATCAATTTCTTTTATTGGTGTAAGCCATAAGAGAAATGGATAAGTAATAGCGTAGCCTAAGAAAACAATGACGATAGTGTCTATAAAAAAACTATACATCAGTTCAAGACATCTTTAACCTTTTCAGCAATATTAAGAAAAATCTTTGAAACGTGAGCTTCAGGATTCTGAGCTACAATTGGCTTACCTCTATCAGTTGCCTCCATAATATCTTGAGATATAGGGATTTCTCCTAACAATGGTACATTTAAACGTTCACTCTCAGACTTACCTCCACCGCGTTTAAATAAGTCAATTCTTATTGCAAATTTTCCATCATCTCTAATATCTACAGGTTGACCTTGAATTAAAAGATTCTCTCCATTCTTAACTTCCCCTTCTAAAAACAAGCCTGACATATTTTCAACAACACCAAGAACAGGAGTATGAACTTTTCTAAACATGTCAGCACCTTTCCTAACATCTGCTAAAGCAATATCTTGAGGAGTTGTTATAATAAGAGCACCGTCAATTTTTAATTTTTGCGTTAGTGTTAATTGAACATCGCCTGTGCCAGGAGGAAGGTCTAAAATTAAATAATCTAATTCACCCCATAATACATCATTAAAAAATTGTTCTGTCATTCGCGCAACTAATGGTCCTCTCCAAATAACTGGGGTCTTATTCCCACTAATAAAACCAAAGCTCATAATTTTCATTCCCATATGATCTAATGGTATTAGTTTCTTGTCTTGAGTAAGATTTGGTTGTTCGTTTATTCCCAAAATTATTGGTAATGATGGACCATAAATATCTAAATCTAAAAGACCAACCTTGAATCCTAGTTGCTTTAATGATAAAGCTAGATTTGCTGCTACAGTTGATTTTCCAACACCTCCTTTACCACTTGCCACCGCAACAATATGCTTTATGCCTTCTAATGGACTAATAGGTTGTTTCTGAGGTGCTTGGGGCGCTGATCCTGGTGACGATTCTGTTGAAGCTTCAGTAACACGCACACTAATATTTTTAAATTTAGATGTGCTTTTAAGAAGACTTTCTACTTCATTAATTACAGTATTTTTTTTATCTTCTTGCTGAGTTGTTATTTTTAAATCTACCCTAACAGAATCTTCTTCAACTTTAACTTTATCTACCATACCAAAGGATACAATATCTCTGCTAAAACCAGGATAGTTTATAGTTTTTAATAAATCGAGTATTTTTTCTTCATTCATAATTGTACGAAAAAACGGCTGTTATATTAACAACAGCGGTCCTTATAGATTTTTAGTTAATAAAATTAACCTGAGTATTCGCGACCGAAATAATCATAATTAATTTTATTATATTTATTCCACTCTTCTGGGACTTCACTTTCTTCAAAGATTGCTTCAACTGGACATTCTGGTTCACATGCGCCACAGTCAATACATTCTTCAGGGTCAATATAAAGTTGTTTTCCTTCCGGATCAAACCCATCAACTTTTGCTTCGGCACCGGCACCTGTTTTATCCTCTGGTCCATGGATACAATCCACTGGACAAACCTCTACACAAGCTGTATCACAAGTTCCAACGCAAGGTTCAGCTATAATGTATGTCATTGTTTTCTCCTAATAATGTTTTCAAAGCGTTGCTAAAATTAAACTACTTTTATGAATTGACAAAAAGGCTTTTATCATAAAAAAAAATATTTTTAGTTCTAAATATCTATTAAATTCGCAACTAACAAATTAAAGAAAAATGGCAAACAACACAAATTACGATCATTATAAATCTGTACCTGAACCTGCACAAAAAGTTAATTATAAAAAGAAAAAACCTAAGCTTATTGCAGTTGTTGACGAAGATAATTGCACTGGCTGTCAAGTTTGTATTCCTTTTTGTCCAGTTGATTGTATTGAGCCCGTCCCTAAAGAAAAATATGGAATACCAATACCTCCCGTTCAAGTTCGTCATGATGAATGTATAGGTTGTCAAATATGTGCAAAAGCTTGTACAAAACTCACTTGGGATGCTATCAGAATGATAAAGACTGAAGAATTTGAAGAAATATATGATATGCCGTTATCAGGCTGATCTAGACTAAACTATAAATTTTTTAAAATATAATTTTTTATCTCTTTCTCTTTAAATTTTCCTTTAATAGTTCCAATTTTTGATATTTGACTATCACAAAGTAAAAAATGAAAAGGGACTCCCCATTTTCTATTATCATTTATAGTTTTTCTAAATTTATAAAAGGTTGTATCTAAACGTAATAATTCATCTTTTTTAAATAATTCTCCATATGAAAAAGGAATAGAGACCTCATTCTTTTTTATAAATTCTTCTGATTTCTTTTTTTTAGAATAATCCATCACAATCATCATTTTTATATCATATTTTTTATAATCATCGTGGAGCTTATTTAGAGACGTTATTTGATTAGTACAATCGGGGCACCACTCTGATAAATATGATAATATTTGAATTTTAGAACGTATTTTTTTTAATGGCTTAAGTAAAGTTAAGAAAGATTTTTTATTCTTTAGATCAACCCATTCTATTGAAGCATATTTATTATTGCTATCCAAATTAATTAAATCCAACAATTACTAATATTATAGATAAGCCTAATAGTCCAAGGTTTCTATTCATGGTAAATTTTTGTCTAATATAATCATCTTCCATATCACAATGGATTAATTTAGCCCTTGAAAGATGAGTGAAAACTACAGTTAATAATCCTATACAAATTTTAATTTGCATCCAACCGCTGCTAAGCCAATGCATTTTATCAATTGTCATTAATACACCAGTAAGTGGAATAAAAAATGATGCCGGCATTTCAACTTTTGTTATTAAATCTAAAATAAGAGATTTATCATTTATGTTTTTTCTTGACCATATAATAGATACTGTTAATGCTGTGCCAAACCAAGCGGCCATTCCTATTAAGTGTAAAAACTTTACTAAATTGTAATATGATATATTTTCATAATTCATTTTTGATTTACCATCTTTTCAATTTCAACCTTAACCTTATTACTAAGAGCCTCTATACTCATATTTTCGTATTCAGCTTTAGTTATCGGTTTACCAAAAACTGTTGTTAAAAGGCTAGGCTTAATTCGCCAATCTTTTTTATTTTTTGCTTGGTATGCACCCTTTAAGCCCACTGGTATAATTGTAACACCTGTATTTTTTGCAACATGAAAAGGTCCTTTTTTAAAATTACCTAATTTACCATCTAAGCTTCTTGTACCTTCAGGTGCAATCATTGCTGATGTACCATTTTTAATAACATTTTCTAATTTCTCCAAACTTGTAATTGCTGAACCTAATTCTTGCCTTATTAGTGGAATTACTCCATATTTTTTTACTAAATAGCCCCAAACTGGATAAGAAAACTGTTCAATGGCACCAACGCCTGTAAAATAATGTGGTATACCCCCTACAATCATAAAAGCATCAAATAAAGATTGGTGGTTTATTAAATATAAGTAAGGACCTTTATTTTTATCTGGTTTTAAACCTTCAACTTTGAACCATTGACCTCCAAAGAGCATACAGGTTCGCGCTATTATCTGTGCAAGCTTATGAACTTTATGTGAAGGAAATAAAGTAATAGATAACGAATATATTATAGTACCAAAAAGAAAAGCAATTGACCATATTGGCCAAATAATGATTGAAATAATTGTTTTAAACATTATTTTTTTCTAGCAACTCAAATAGCTTATGATTGGCTTTATGAAATGCATAATTATCAATTTCTTTTCGATTGATCCATTTGATAATATTGTTATTTGAGCTGTAATCAATTCTTGTACTCACATTTTCACAATTAAATATTGCTATGTTCATTCTGTAATGTGAAAAAGAGTGAATAATATCTCCAATTTTATTATTTATTTTCAAATTCAAATTATATTTATTTTTTAAAGACGTTTTAAATAAAGAAGTATTACTGTTATCACTAACTATAATCATTGGTAATTCCCAAAGTCCTCCTAATGCACCACCATCTTTACGTTTTACTATTAACATCTTATCATTTTTTTGAACGAAACCTGCAATAATATTTTTTTTGGGTAGAGATTTTTTATTTTTTTGGATAGGATATTTGAGAGGAAATCCATGTAAAAATGCTTTGCAAGAATGAGAAAGAGGACATTCTCCACACTTTACTGAATAAGATTTACATATTGAACTACCTAAATCCATTAAAGATTGAATGATATCACCAGGACGAAGCTTAATAAATGTAATTAATTTAGAAATAATTCTTTTTTTGTTATGTTTTGTTTTATTTCTTAATCCCAAGTAACGAAACATAATTCTACTAATATTTCCATCTATAGCAGGGACTGATTTATTAAAGGCAATTGACATTACTGCACCAGAAATATAAGGACCAACACCAGGCAATGAATTAAATTCATTAATATTAGATGGAATTATACCGCAATAATCATTTTTAATAATTTGACAGGCCTTAAAAAAATTTCTACATCTAGAATAATAACCTAAACCTTCCCAGAGTTTTAGAAGATCATCCATATTAGATTCTGCAACACTTAATAAAGTAGGATAATTTTTAATCCATTTTTTATAATAAGGCACTACAGTATTTACTTGAGTTTGTTGTAACATCACTTCCGATAACCATATTTTATAAGGATCATTAATGTCACGCCAAGGTAGTTGACGTTTATGTTTATCGTACCACAACAATAATGAATTATTTATATTTGTATTATACAATTATTATGAATCTAAACGATATTTTGAAATAAGCCAATGCAATGATGATAACGTTTCTTTTACTTCGTCTTGATCCTCAATTGGTATTCTACTGTAAAGCTTAGATCCAAACTGATCAATTTGCTGATCAATTTTAAATTGCAATTTTTCACCAATATTGGTTAATAAAATGATATAAGATCTTCCATCTTTGGGGTTTTTAATTTTTCGCACAACCTTATTTCTCATTAAAATATCTATTAATCTTGTGAGCGTACTATTATCAACGCCAATTCGATAAGAAAGTGTTGACATATCAATACCATCGATTGGAATTGATGTGATAAGTATAATTTGAGGGAGAGTTACATTTAATTTTTTTGTGCTAGTTCTAAAAAGCGATTGTAAATCAATTAAAAACTGTTTTAATAATTCACCAAATTCCATATTTGTATATTACAACTAAATATAATTATTTGCAATATAGCATTAATTAACTTTTGCTCCATTATGAATTTTTTTATTAACAGCTAATAACCTTACAAATCCATTATGATCATCAACACCCATTACTAAAACTTCAGAAATAAATTCTCCTATTTTTTTGCTATTATAGTTCATTACTGCAATAACTTGTCTTCCCTTTAAGTCTTTAGGTAAGTAATTATTAGTAATTTGCGCGCTGGACCATTTAATTCCATAATCGCCAAAATCAATTTTTAATTTATATGCGGGTATTTTTGCCTCAGAAAGTAATTCAGCTTTTAAGATTTCTCCGACACGTAATTCTAATTCATTAAATTTATTAATATCAATCATTTAAACTTTCTATTTTGGCAATGTACTCAGTAATGTCACATGTTTTATATATACTTTAATGAGCTCATCGAACTCTTTTTTACTAATCTTATGTCCAATGAATTTTCTATGATCTGAATTATATTCACCCATCACATACCATTGACCAGGAATTAATATGTCATTTTGTCTATAATTTCCGATTGGATCAGAACCATTATTTCCAGTTGTTGGGCCTAGCATTGATTTCTTATTTACAATTCCATCATTTTCAAACCATGTTGAATCTGTTTCTGAGCCATCAGCATAATATGCTTTTCTCATACCCATCAGTCTAGCATTTGCTCTAATTATATATGACATACTTTTTTCAGGTACATGCCTATTTGACGTTGAATCTAATAAAGTATTACTAGTAACATATGAAAAATAATAAATATTAGAGTTTGCAGTGCATATACTATTCATCTCACGTGCACCTTCTACACTAACATCCCACGCTACAATATTTTTTGTTCCCCAAGCTGGATGTTTTCTCATTCTAGAAAAATAACTACCCCAAGCTTCTTTGTTCTCTCGTCTAAAACCCCAATGTTCAAGATCAAAATCATAAAAAGAATTTCCGACTACTGCTGCGAGGGCAATAAAGTCTTGTAAAAATGGAATTCCAGAAGTGAGGATATCTGAAAGTGTCGTACCGTTGTGAGGTGTTGAAATTGAAGTAATTGATTTAATCCAACCTTCATTTATTTTACCTAAAAAATTACTTTCTTCATATTTTAAAGAAGAATCCACAATTGCTGTTCTGAGTAAGTAATCTAGCATTCTTATTGTCTGACCGCCCATACTATGTCCAACAAGGTGGATTGGGTTTTCATCGCTCCATTCAGGATATATCCCCATATATTCTTTATTAATTGGCTTCTGAATAATCCCATATTTTTCTACTTGGGTATTTCCATAATCAACTTGACCTCCTTTAATTTGGTAGTATAATTCAACCGCACGATCCCAATTAGATGAGACTGGTCCAACATTAGCAGTATATACTTCAAAGCCACTTTCTCTTAATGATTCTTCAATGTCATATTTACCACCCCAATATTTGTATGAGCCCATTTCATCTGGACCCCAGCCCATAAATCCATGGACTAATATTACAGGGTACTTATTTTGGGAATAAAGGTTTGCACTTAAAGCTATAAAAAAAATAATATAACAAAGATAAAATCTATATATCATTCAAATAAAGTCTATTTAAAATACCAACCAAATAAAATCATCATTTCATCTGTAGATAAAAAACCGAAAGTAACAAATTTATTGCTTGGATTATCATATGTAGTAATAAGCTCAAGCCCTTCACCACTATTTAATTTAATAGGAGGATCATAGTTAATTATAGGTGGGTGCTTCCAATCATCTGTCCAATAGACTAATTCACCATTGCGTTCCCCACCTTTAATTTTTACTACAAACTCTGTCATTTTCTCATGTGCGTGTGAAAAAAGCTGACCAATGGAGATTGGAGTATCTGCAATGAAAGTCTTATTTAATGTAGTTACCTTTTGAGGCGGTAATAAAATTTGCTGGTTTGACCAATTTAACATATTTGCAACTTTTACAACCTCTGACTCCTCAATAGTATGAATGTTTGTAAAGACCTCTCCAATCATAATAGAATCTGATCTATTCACATAATGAGAATTTTGATCTATCCCAAATTTTGAATTTAATTTAAAAGCTACACCTGAAGGTAATTTATAATCCATTCTTGGCCATTGGGTTCCAGTGAAAAATTCATGATCCTGCATAGTTCTTAGAGTTCGAATATTCATAGATCCATCTTCAAACCTCAAATCTCTTTTAATATCAAATTCAGGTATATTTGAATTGTTTATATTTTCATCAAATGAATATAAAATAAAATGGTGACTTCCTGGTCTCATTTCAATTTCAATTCGATTTGCATATATATCTCCTTCTATATTTAGATCTGTATATTGAAAAAATTCTCTTTCAAAATTAGACTGTACTTCAAAAGGCTTAATGTGTAACTGAATGCCTTTTTCTGGAGGTTTTAAAGGAGAGAATTCAGGGGGTGAATATCTATTCGAATCCAATAATAATTTTTCATCTACAACAGTTCCCGATTCTGGAGCCCCAGCTTCGATCCACGATCTAACAAATTGTAATTGACCATCAGATAAAAAGTTTTCACCCGGAGGCATCATTTGACCATATTCTGGATGGTCACTAAGATAGTGTTCGCGGTCATATGCATTCACTTTTTCCCATAAAAAACTTTTGGATAAACCTTTCATACCTCCTTCATTACTAATAATAACCAAACCATCATTTTTTGCAGCAATATTTTTAGGGGTAACGCCAACCATTTCACTGTAAGCCTCATTATTTGACAAATCTAAACCTGATTGTTTAGTAATAGTTGACTCGCTTGCATGGCAATTAAGACAACTAGACACAATAATTTCCTCTTGAATAATGCTCCAAGTTGACTTTTCTGACTTTTCAACTTCTTCACAGCCAGAAAAAATAAAAAATATGATTATAATATATAAAATACGGTTCATTATTATTCTTTAATTAATATCAGAAATTAAAAGAATATAACCTAATAAAATAGACTGCTCTTTATAAAAGCAATTTTTAATTATAGATCGTTTAATTGATTTTTAAATCAATTAAACGATCTAATTATATTTCATACTACTTTCTAAGAGTTCCAACAATATGAGCTAAAATTTTATATGGATCTGCATTTGAAGCGGGACGCCTATCTTCAAGGTATCCATTCCAATCGTGCTCAACCGTATATATTGGAATTCGAAGACTCGCACCTCTATCGCTTACGCCATACGAAAATTGATCTATGCTTTGCGTTTCATGGAGACCGGTAAGTCTCATATCATTATCTGAGCCATAAGCTTTGATACCGTCCTTATGAACTTTACCTAATTTTTCACAAATAGATGTGTATAATGCTTCTGAACCTTTTGACCTCATCTCATCATTAGAAAAATTTGCATGCATTCCCGATCCATTCCAATCACCGGTTTTAGGCTTTGGATGAATATTAATGCAAACATCATACTCTTCAGCAATTTTATATAGAAGATATCTACTAACCCAAAGATCGTCTGCCGCTTTTATACCTTTACCAAAACATTGATATTCCCACTGGCCTAAAGCAACCTCGGCATTTGTCCCCGTTATTTCAATTCCAGCTTCTAAACAAGCTTCAAGATGAACTTCTGAAATTTCTCTTCCTTCAACATTTAAACTTCCGACCCCACAGTAATAATCACCTTGAGGTCTAGGAGTTCCTTCTTCCCATCCAAGAGGTTCACCATTTCTATTAGTAAAAAAATATTCTTGTTCAAACCCAAACCACCATTCATCAGTTACTACTGCCGCTGCTGCTGCCCTAGTATTAGTAACATGAGTTTTACGTTCACCAGTTTGGACTTCACACATAACTAGCTGATCAGCGTACAAAGGGCCATCATAAGTTTGTACTGGTAATAACAAACAATCTGAGCTACCACCTTTTGCCTGCTGAGTGGAAGAACCATCAAAAGACCAATCCGGCGGAGTTTCATCTTTAGTTACTTTGATTTTACTCCGCAATGATGGTTCAGGCTGGTAGCCATCCAACCATATATATTCTAATCTTTTTATACTTTTCATTCCAAGCATATCAACCAACCTTTTTATTTATTTATTTAGGCAAAATTTAATTTTTACTTAAAAGATTAAAGTTATATTATATAACTGCTGTAAATATATAACTATTTAAGAAGATCAGGCAAAAGAATTAAATAGAAATAATTAGTATGCTTAGTTAAATACAAACTATAAAGTCATATATCTAAAAATTATAGTCTACAAGTATCCTAAATAATTAAGATATATTGTTTTGCTGCATAAAAGATATAAGGTCAATATTTGTAGTCTCTTTATAAGAAGATAAAACTACATTAGACTGAGTTCTAGAAACACCTGGCCAATTTTGAATTTCATACAATAAATCTTCAAGCCCTTGAGAGTTTTTAGCACGAATTTTTAACATATGAGATCCACCGCCAGTTATCGAATGACATTCCATAACTGACTTACACTCATTAGTTTTTTTTATAAATTCATCATAATGATCTGAATGCTCACTTACAATAAAAACAAAAGCTGTTAAATCAAGGCCAGTCTTCTTGTGGTTAAGCACTGCTACAAATTTATCAATTATACCTTTTTCACTTAATTTTTTTATTCTTTCACCAGCAGCAGGAACAGAGAGGTCAACTTCTTTTGCAATATCACTTACCGTAGATCTTCCATCATTTTGCAAAAGCTCAAGGATTTGAATATCTCTATTATCAATCATATTTACTTTCTATTAAGCAATAACGTTACTTAAATATTTTAATTAATATTCTTTATTACCTTAAAATTTAATCAATAAATACATTATTCTAGTTAAATACTTAACTATTTATTAATAGTATACTGACATACCAATTGCAAAAACTAATCCTCCTGTACCATATGAGTAAGAATTAACATCAATAACTATATCTTCAATCTTATATATCAGACCAATTCCAAAATCAGAAAAAATATTTCTAAAAAATGAAGAGTTTATTGTTTGATCTAATCTGTTAGTTGATGTTCCTACTTTAAAAAATAAATTCTTATCAAACTCGTAAATACCAGAAAAAACTGAATATCTATGGTTACCATTAATTAAATAAAAATGATCAATTTCAACTTTTAAAGGGATAAAAGAAAGATCTCGGGATATTGACCCAATAAAGTACGATGGTGTTTTCTCTTTAACTGCACCATACTGCTTAACAACTTTACTAAAGTTTTTTAACATCATACCTAATGTGAGTATTTTAGTGTTAATAATAATTCCTGGAGATAGCATTATTGCGCTTGCTTTAAATTCCTCTAGCCTACTTAGAAATACTCCGCCAGTTATACCCCAATGAATTTGTTTTGAAAATTTTGAGTTTGCATATGCAAACTCAAAAGTAATATCTCCTGCAGAGTAATTTTCCGTTAATTCATTATCAGTATTCCTTCCTTCAAAAACACCATAGTTAACCCGACTCGCTTTAAATCCAAGACTATGACCTACAAAATTACCATTTGCAATCATTGACTGAGCCGTAATATCAACAGGATAACTTATTGAAGAAAATCTTACCTTACGTTTTGAGATTTTTAGAGTAGCAGGGTTTTTAAAATCATTTTCAAAGTCTAGTAGAAGACCTCCGCCAGCTAAACTTATTACACTGCTTTGCGTCCAAGTATTTAGTCCATGAAAAGAAAACTGCCCAAAACAAATGCTAATACTAAAAAATATATATAATACAATTTTCATAACAATGATACAGGATTAATATCAATTATCAATCTTTGTTTTGAAGGAATCTCATTACTAACACCTTTAGACATAATTGATTTATAATATTTGTGAAGCTTAGAGCCATTAATATCTAATTCCTTATTTGATTTTAATATTAATTGCATTCGATAATAATCTCTGAGTTTTTCTCGATAACATAATGCCGGGCCAAGAATAGAAATCCCTTTTGGCGGATAAGTCATTCTATCTTTTATTTTATTAATAGATTTTTCAACTTCACTTATATTTTTTCCTCGTATTTCAAGTTTTACCATCCAGCTAAAAGGTGGATATAAAAGAGCTTTTCTCTCTTCTAAGCAAATATTATAATATTTCTCCACATTAAGCTCTGTCGCACATTTAATTACAGGGTTTTCAGGACTATAAGTTTGAATGATAACCTCGCCTGGAATTTCGCCTCTTCCAGATCGTCCTGCGGCTTGATAAATTAATTGAAAAACTTTTTCACTGGAGCGAAAGTCTGGTAAAAATAATCCTGTATCTCCATTTATAATACCTACTAAGGTAGCATTTGCAAAGTCTAAACCTTTTGCTATCATTTGAGTCCCTAGCAATATGTCTATTTTATTATCATAAAATTGTTGGAGGATTCTCGTCAGATTAATCCCTGATCTCACAGAGTCTGCATCTAATCTTTTAATTACTGCTTCAGGAAATTTATTTAATAATTCATCTTCAACTTTTTGCGTTCCAGTTCCAGACAGCTTTATCTTAAAACTTTGGCAAGAATCACACTTAGAGGGTATCGTCTTTTTAGTATGATTGCAGAAGTGACATTGTAAATATTTACCGCTGCTATGATAGGTTAAAGCAATATTACAATGAGGACACATAGAAATCTCTCCGCAGTCCTCGCATCTTAAAATAGGCGCAAAACCTCTACGATTGTGAAATAAGATGACTTGCTCTTTTTTGGATAATCTATCTTCAATTTTTTCTAAAAGTAATCTTGAAAAAATATTTCCATATAATTCTGTTTCTTCTGACTCCTTAATCATATCCACGACATGCACCTTTGGATATTTTGCACCACCAAACCTTTCTTTTAAATGTATATATTCATATTTACCATTAAGGTGATTATAATAAGACTCCATACTTGGAGTAGCACTCGCTAATATAACAGAAGCATTGTCTAGTTTTCCTCGCATGAGCGCAACATCTCTTGCATGATATCTTGGATTTGGAGATTCTTGTTTATAAGATGATTCTTGTTCTTCATCAACTACAATTAAGCCCACATTTTTTAATGGTGAAAAAATTGCTGAACGGGCTCCAATAACTACTTTAAATTTTCCTCCACAAATTTGCTTCCACGTCCAAGCTCTTGCCCCCTGGCTCAACTTAGAATGCCATAAAGCCACATCATCTCCAAATGCTGATCTAAACCTACCAGCGATCTGCGGAGTTAAAGAAATTTCGGGAAGTAACATAATAACTGTCTTATTTATTTTTATAGCATGTCGAGCTGCTTCAATATAAATTTCAGTTTTACCACTTCCAGTTACGCCATGAAGCAAAATAGAATTAAATTTATCTTTATCCATAGAACTAACCATTTTTTCTAGTGCAACATTTTGCGCTGAAGTTAAAATAATCTCTTTATTTTTAGATTTAAAAGCAAATTCACTTAGATCAGGAATTATTGGCCTATCTAATAATGAGACTAATCCTTTTTCAGCTAATTTCTTGCAAATGTCTTTTGGGTTAGAACAAAGACTTGATAAAGATTTTACATGTACTCTGCCTTCTAAGCTTTTAAGGTGGCTATAAACAGTTTTTTGGGCGCTACCTAAAGAATTATTAATCTCTTTTACTGGTAAAGCTTCGACTAAAAATTCTACTTTCGGCTTATACTTTGTAGATAGATTTGATGGAAGTACAGCTTTGGCCGCCAGGCCTAAAGGTGAATTATAATATTTAGACAACCATTTAATAAGAGACCATAAATTATCGTTTAAGACTTGCTGGTCATCTACTAGATCATAAATTGTTCTTATTTTACCTTTAAATGAAGAAACCTTATTTATTCCAACAATAATACCCTTAACCTTACGATTCCCCAAAGGAACTATTACTCGAATTCCAACTATAATTTTTGGCGCTAAATGATCTGGGACTTTATATGAAAAAGTCTGATAGCTCGAAATTGGGAATGAAACTTCAGCAAACATAATTATTTTTTATCAATAAAATCTTGGTAAGCTTTTTGCAAATAAGCTTTACCAAAATTAAAAAGAAACTCATTATTTGCATTTAATTTTTTATTAGAATATTGAATATCTTTTGTATCATAATCATATATTAGGCTTTGCTTATCTGAAACTACTCCAAATCCATGACTAAAAGTGTATTGAGCAAAAAGAGCTTTCTTTATAAATATATCATTAGAAAAATTAAATTGATCTGAATTAAAATTTAATTGATTTAATATTGTTTTAGGTAAGTCAGATTGACTTCCAACCTTAGCTATTTTCTTCCCTATCCATTTATTATTAAGTGGAGAACCATAAATAAAAAAAGGAATATGATACCTCTTTTTATCTCGATTCATTGTATCTCCAACTCGAAATCCATGATCTGAAATAAATATAAAGACTGTATTATCATAATATTTTTGAGTTGATACTTTATCCATAAAACTGCCAATGGATCTATCCAAATACATTACTGAGTTTTTATATAAAGATTGACGATCATTACCTTTAATGATCGTTTCCATGGGTACTTCAAATGGCTCATGACTAGATAGAGTTAAGATAGTTGTGAAAAATGGTTCTTCTATATTTTTTAATTGTATAAAACTTTCATTAAAAACTATATGATCATGAGCACCCCATTTGGAATTCATATCTTTTTTTTGAAAATTATTTTTATCGATTATCTTATCAAATTTTGAATTTAAAAGATATGATTTAATGTTCGCAAATTCAGATTCACCACCATAAATAAAACTGGTTGAATATCCATTTCTTTTAAACTCTTTTGATAAAAAAGAAAGTTGAGCTGCTTTTTCAGGCTCTTTTACTACAGATATATTTGGCAATGAAGGATAGCCACTTAAAATCGAAACAAGTCCTCGATCCGTTCTCGTAGAAGTTGCATAAATATTTTCAAAATATAAACTTCTTTTAATTAACCTATTCATATTAGGTGTTAATTTTTCTTCACTAAATAAAATTTCAGCAGCTAAGCCTTCCATTATAATAAGGACGATATTAGGCTTTTCAGTTGATATTATTTTTATATTTTTATTTACTTTACTATCTTCCTTAAAAAGAAAACTGTCAATTTCATTTTCTGAAAAGTACTTATATGGATTTATATGATTTTTTTGTGTAGCGCTATATATATAATTATAGATTGTATTTACTGCCGCTGCATTTAAAGCTGATTCTTTTGAATAATAAGCAAAACTCTGATTAATTGGTGAAAGCTGAACGCCTCCTCGCATACATAAACCATAAATTATAAATGCTATCAACCCTTTAAGTGTCTTAATTGATATTTTTTTTATATTAAAACTTGCTTTTTTTTCTTTCGTCTGCCAATTTAATTCTGAAATATACTTACTCCATTTTAAAAATAAAAAGGTAACTACTGTAAACAGAGATAGTAATAATATAAGGGGGGAGTTCAGTGACGAAGCCCAGGCTTCTCGAGGGTATTTTAAATACGAAATCGTATCGCTATTAATTTGATGTCCCCATTTATCATAAATTTCTAAGTTCAGAATTATTCCAAACACTAACATTGGAATAATTAGAATAAAATATGTTTTAATTATTTTTTGTGAGTTTATTAAATAAAAAAACAAGCTAATTACCCATATTATAAATATTGGTAATGAAAGATAACAAGCTGTAGCTAGATCAAGTCGCAAGCCTTGCCAAATTGGTTCTATTTTTTTAATAATAGAAATTTCTAGTTCATTTACATTATATAGTATAAATAAAATACGATCGAGAGTAAAAAGAGTCATCCAGAAAAGCAATAAATGACTGAAATACTTTATAGATTGCTTAATCATATTAATAGAATCTAACTTAAATAAAAAACCCTCGCTGAAAAAATATCCAGAGAGGGTTCTAAATTATATAAAAAAGCTTTACGCTTGAATGACAAAGACCTTTATTTCTTGAAGCAAGCCCTTTGCAACTTTTATATTAACAGCATAAACACCTAATGCTTTTATTGGTTCTTCAAGCTCAATTGAGGATCTCTCAATTTCTACACCTTTCTCAATTAACGCCTTGTGAATATCTTGACTTGTTACTGATCCAAAAAGGCGATCTTCTTCTCCTACCTGTACTTCAATTGTCACTTCAGTCTTTTTTAAATTATCAACCATTTCTTCATATACGTGAGCCTGTCTTAATTCTTTTGCCTTTGCAGAATTCTTTTTCTCATCTGCCAAAGCTCTATTTCTCTTAGAAGATCGAACTGCTAGTCCTCGGGGAAATAAGAAATTTCTAGCATATCCCGGTTTAACTTTTATAATATCGCCAGAAGTTCCTAGTGTTTCAACATCTTGTAATAAAATAATATCCATTTTTAACCCTCAGTGCTTATGTTCGTATAAGGCATTAGTGCAATATTACGAGCTTGCTTAATTGCTCTAACTAATTTTCGATGCATTTTAGCGCTCGTTCCCGTAATTCTACGAGGCATAATCTTACCTTGATCTGTAACAAAGCGTTTTAATAGTTTGACATCTTTATAATCAACTTCAGTTATACTATTTTCTTTAAAAAAACAGAATTTTTTTCTACTTTGAAAAGCCATGATTTACTCCTGAACTTCTTCTGTTGTTTCTTCTTCAATAGCCAGCTCTACTTTTTCTTCTATTTCTTCATTCTGAGCTAACGTCTCTTCAATTTCAACCGCTTTCTCTTCTTCTATTAAGGGTTCTTTTTCAGAGTTTTGTTCAGATTCAACATTTGATTTTTCTTTTGTTTTTGTAGCCACTGATGAACCTTCAGTAGTTTCTTTTTGTTCTTCATTTTTAGCAGGTTCAATATTTAATTTTTCTTTTGTTTTGGTAGCCACCGATGAACCTTCCGTGGTTTCTTTTTGTTCTTCATTTTTAGCAGGTTCATCTTCAACATGAGCTTCTGGTTTATTCGCTAAACTTATAGTTTGATTTCTTAATATAGTTTTTTGTAAAACCATAAAGCGCTCAAAATCATCTAAATTTTTAGTTGATTCTGTTTCAAAATGAAACAAAATATATGAACCGTACTTATTTTTTTCAATTGAATATGCTAATCTTTTTTTACCCCATATTCTATGATTAATAATTGAGAAACCACACTCAATTGATTTATCAGCGACCGATTTCATAACATCATCAAGGCGTTCTTGTTCATAATTCGGATTTACAATATATAAACTTTCATAGTATCTCATTTAAATCTCCAATTTTCAAGCAATCAGCGGTGCAATTACTAATGACACCACAGACATAAGTTTAATTAAAATATTTAGTGACGGACCCGAAGTATCTTTGAATGGGTCTCCAACTGTATCGCCAACTACAGCTGCTTTATGTGTCTCAGAACCTTTACCATACGATTTACCATTTACTTCAATTCCTTCTTCAATCATTTTCTTTGCATTATCCCAAGCACCACCCGAATTTGATTGAAAAATAGCCATCAGCACACCACAGACTGTAACTCCAGCTAAAAGACCACCTAATGTTTCAGGACCAAAAATAAAACCAACAATTACAGGAGAGGTTATTGCTAAAATTCCAGGCAAAATCATTTCTTTTATAGCTGCTTGGGTAGAAATTTCCACACATCTACCATGTTCAGCTTTATCAAGCCCTAATTCATAAATAGACCTATCTTCTTCTGACCAAGAAGATTCATCGCCTTTATTCAATATAGCTAAAGCTGCTTTCAGTTCAGGAATCTCTCTAAACTGACGTCGCACTTCTTCAATCATTGACATTGCGGCTCTTCCAACTGCTCCCAGAGCCATTGATGAAAATAGAAAGGGCAACATACCTCCAACAAATAAACCTGCCATAACATTTGGGTTAGAAATATCAATACTTTTAATACCACTTTGAACCATAAATGCAGCAAAAAGGGCAAGAGCCGTTAAAGCTGCAGAACCAATAGCAAAGCCTTTGCCAATAGCTGCCGTTGTGTTACCAACAGCATCTAACTTGTCAGTTCTTTCTCGAACCTCAGCTGGAAGCTCAGCCATTTCAGCGATTCCTCCTGCATTATCGGAAATTGGGCCATAAGCATCCACGGCTAACTGAATACCAGTATTAGCAAGCATTCCTAAAGCAGCCATGGCTATACCATAAAGACCTGCAAAATAATGAGCACCCATAATACCAGAAGCTAAAATCAAAATTGGAATTGCAGTAGATTGCATTCCAACGCCTAATCCAGCAATAATATTAGTTGCGGCTCCTGTAACAGATTGATCAGTTATTGATTTAACAGGAGACCCCCCTGTACCAGTGTAGTGCTCCGTAATCATGCCAATCCCAAGACCAGCCGCTAATCCAATTATTGTCGCATAGAATACTCCCATACTATTAAATACTACACCTCCTTGAACAAACTCCGCTGGTAAAAATTCTTGAATTAAAAAGTAAATAACACCAACCATAACAAAAGAACTACCAAACTCACCTCGATTAAGCGCTTTTTGAGGATCTCCACCTTCTTTAACCCTTACCATAAAAGTCCCAATTATAGATACAATAATTCCAGCTGATGCAATTAATAGAGGAAGAAGAACAAAATTAAAATCAAAGCCCCCCATTACAACTACACTAGCGCCAAGCACCATAGAGCCAAGTATTGAGCCAACATATGATTCAAATAAATCTGCCCCCATACCAGCCACATCACCTACGTTATCACCTACATTATCAGCAATCGTTGCAGGGTTTAAAGGATGATCTTCTGGAATTCCAGCTTCAACTTTACCAACTAGATCAGCTCCAACATCAGCAGCTTTAGTATATATTCCTCCGCCTACTCGAGCAAAAAGTGCTATTGAAGAGGCGCCTAATGAAAACCCTGATATTACATTTAAGACCGTTTTAATAGCGATGCCATCAGTCCCATAAAGCTCTGTATAAAATATAAATAGGCCACCAAATCCTAAAATCCCTAATCCAACTACGCTCATTCCCATTACAGAGCCACCCGTAAAAGCAACATTTAAAGCAGATGAGAGACTTGACCTGGCTGCATTTGTTGTTCTATTATTAGCTTTAGTAGCTACTTTCATCCCTAAAAAACCAGCTAAAGCAGAAGCTATTGCTCCAACAATAAAGGATAATGATATCAATGCGCTAGAGTCGGCTCTGCCTGCATTTGCAAAGCCTAAAAGTATAGCAACAGCAATAACAAAAATAGAGAGAACACGATACTCAGCTTTCAGGAATGCCATTGCACCATCTGCAATCTTTGACCCAATTAACTTCATTCTCTCTGTTCCTTCGTCTTGCTTATTAATCCAACCTGTTTTCCAGAATGAATAAAACATGGCTAAAACAGCAGCTCCAATTATAAAAATAAAATTAGGATTCATCTGTTAATTACTCCTTATTTAAGAATTAAAATGATTCATGGTATGATTCAAACCTTGAAATAAAATGTTTTCTAATGCATCAGCTCCATGCTTTACCATTGATTGAGCTTCAACTTCATCATCTTTACGAAAAGGTTTCAAAACAAACTTTTCAGCAGGGCGCAAACTTTCATCTGTCGCAACTCCCAATCTAAGCCTTGGGAAATCATTTGTTCTTAGTTGATAAATAATATTTTGCATTCCTCTATGGCAACCATCGCCACCTTTAGGCTTAATCCTAATTGATCCTAATGGTAGGTCGACATCATCTAGTATAATAAATGTTTCAGAAGGTAAAAGATTCCAACGATTAGTCACATCTTTTACAGCAACACCACTAAGGTTCATTCCTGTTGTTGGCTTAACCAACAACAATTCTTTCTTTTGATTTTGAGCAAAAATATAATCACCCTTGCCAGGCTTAAATTCCAGTTTTTGCCTATTAGCTAATTCGTTTAACACCCAATAGCCTGCATTATGTTTAGTATTTGCATATTTATCACCAGGATTTCCTAGCCCAATAAAGGCAAGCATGATTACTAGGAAGCTTTTTCTTTTTCAGGATCATCTTTTTCTTTGTCATCACCATCACTTGAGCCTTCACTGGTTTCATCTGTTTCACCTTCTTCTAACGCTTCTACTTCTGGCTCTACTTCAGCTCTTGGAGCATTACAAGTAGCAATAGTCGTATCTTGAGGCGATATTAAAACAACATCTTCTAATAAAGTTAATTCACTTGCTGTCATTACACCATTAAGCTCTAAGCTTGATATGTCTAAAATAATATTTTCCGGGATATCCGTAGGAAAACATTCTATATCAATAGAAGAAGCCACTTGAGCAACAAGACCCCCTTCTATGGCGCCAGTCGCTTCACCTTCTAAAATAACTGGAATAGTTACAGTCATTTTTTCTGTTCTTCTCACTCGCATTAAATCTACATGCATTACATTTTCAGTCACCGGGTGATACTGAACAGCTTTAATCCTTACATATAGCGTCTCTCCGTTCATTTCAACTTCAAAGACTCTTTGTCCGGATTGAACTGCTTGATTAAAAACCTTTTTATCTATAGTAATATTTTTATTAGACTCACCATGATAATAGTAATTAGCTGGTATTTTGCCATTTCTTCTCATTGAGCGCGCAGTGCTCGTACCAAGCTCTGAGCGTTCTTCTATGGTTAGTTTATAATAAGATGCCATTTTATTTACCTTTAATTAAAATTCAAACAATGCACTTACTGATTCACCATCGTAAATACGTTGAATTGCTTCTCCAAATACTTTTGAAACTGTTACAATTTCCATATTATCTAATTTTTTATCATTTGGAATTAATACTGTATCCGTGACAATTAATTTTTTAATCACCGAATTTTTAATTCTCTCTATAGCGGATCCAGAAAGTACCGCATGAGTAGCTACAGCCGTTACACTATTTGCTCCATTACTTATAGCTGCTTCTGCAGCATTTACGGTTGTCCCAGCTGTGTCTATCATATCATCAATTATTAAGACATCTTTACCCTTTAAATCACCAATAAGGTGTACTACCTCTGCTTTGTTTGGAGCGTATCTTCTTTTATCTATTAAAGCAAAATGCATTCCTAAATATTTTGCATAAGCTTGACTCATTCGCGCAGATCCAACATCTGGAGATAAAACTGCTGCGTTCTCAGGCGTAAAGTTTAGAGCTTTTATAGCATCTAATAAAACCATCCGACTATATAGATGATCAAATGGTATTGCAGCAAAACCTTGAATTTGAGTTGAATGAAGATCCATTGTTATCATCCTATCTGCTCCCGTAGCTGTAATTAAATCAACCATGACCCTAGAAGATATAGGAACTCGCGGGTTGTCTTTTCTATCTTGCCGACCGTAACCAAAATAAGGCACAACCGCTGTAACGGTCTTCGCTGATGCTCTTACTGCTGCATCAATAGTAAGTATTAACTCCATTATATTTTCAGCGGGGCTATTTGTTGGTTGAATTATAAAAACATCACACCCTCGTATATTTTCTTCAAACTTTATCCATAACTCACCATCTGAAAAAGTTTTAATGGCTAGCTTACCTAGGTTTTTACCTAAAGATTTTGCAATCTTTTCAGCAAGCAAGGGGTTGCTGCGGCCACTGAATATTTTTAATTTTTCTTTCATAGTCTTTTTTGCTGGGGCGAAGGGAGTCGAACCCCTACTGCCTGGACCAAAACCAGGTGTCCTACCATTAGACGACGCCCCAAAAATAATTTTAAATATGATTCAAGTATTTAACTGTTGAGTGGGTTTTGCCAGAAAAGTTTGATGTGAAGAGTTGAATAATAACTCAGCTTCTTTAGCGGAAGCTTCATCGTCAAAAACTCCATACACAGTCGAGCCACTGCCCGACAGACTGGAAAACCGGGCACCTAACTTAAGCAACTTAATCTTAATAGCACCAATCTCAGGATATGCTGGAATCACAATTTGTTCAAAATCATTCTCAAAAATCTGTAATGAAGAATAATCTTCATTTAAAAAGCTTGAGAACTTAGCTTTTTTATTTTGATCATTCAATTTATTTTTAATTACGGAATATGCCCATTTTGTACTTATAAAAATTTTAGGAATTACTAATAAATATGTTCCAATCAAGGCTTTTGGCAGCTGTGTTAACTTATCTCCAACCCCTTCTCCTAGTTGGGTTTTTCCTCTAATAAAAAAAGGTACATCTGCGCCTATCTTGCCACCAATTTCTTCAAGTTTACTTTCATTTGCGTTAAGTTTATATATATTTTTAATTCCTTTCAATACTGCCGCCGCATTTGCTGAGCCACCGCCTAAACCGCTTCCAATAGGAATTTTTTTATTAATTTGAATTTGAATTCCTTCTACTCTAGAAAACTCTTTTTTTATTTCATTATAAGCTTTGAAACAAAGGTTTGACTTATCCGTAGGTATCCAATCAACATTAGAAATAATTTTACAACCGTAGTCTCTTTTTTTAATATAGATTGAATCACCAAAGTTTAATTCTTGAAAGATGGTATATATATTATGATAACCATCATGTCTTCGGTTTAGTACTTTTAATCCAATATTAACTTTGCTGTATGATGGACAAATAAGCTCCATCTTTATTTATTTTGAATTGTTGATATACTTTGTGCAGCTAACCCTTTTGATTCACCTATGTATCCAAGGTGATCAGTGGTTGTAGCTTTAATTGATATTTGAGATAATTCTAGAGCTAATATTTTAGAAATTTTATTTTTCATTTTAGGTATAAACTCTGATATCATGGGCTCTTGGAGAATAACTATTGAATCAATATGTACAATTTCATAGCCTTTAGATATTAATCTACTGTTAGAAATATCTAGAAGACTTAAACTGTTAAAATCTTTCCATTTTTTTTCACTGCTTGGAAAAAGCTGTCCAATATCGCCAAGGTTTGCGGCCCCTAAAAGGGAGTCTATTATTGCATGAATTAATACATCGCCATCTGAATGACCAACAGATCCATATTCATATGGAATTTCAATTCCTCCAATTATAAAGGTCTCTCCTTTTGCAAGCTGATGTGCATCATAACCTATTCCAACTTTAATCATTTAATTCGTTATAGATTGCTTTCGCAAAAATCCAATCTTCTTTTGTAGTAATTTTTATATTTAAAGATGAGCCCTCAATAAATCCAATCTGATAGCCAATTTTCTCTAAGATTGAGGCTTCATCTGTACCTTCTAAGTTTTCATCAATAGCAATTTCAATTGCTTCTTCAAGTGCAGACTTTAAAAAGACTTGAGGTGTTTGAGCTCTCCAAATTTCTTCCCTTGGAAGTGTTTCTAGGATTTGATTTCCCAGTACTCTTTTAATTGTGTCTGATGATGGGGTAGCTAAAATTGCACCATCATGCCCAATAGCTGCTTTTATTACTTTTTCAATTAACGTTACTGTTAAAAATGGCCTTACTCCATCATGAATACAAATTAGCTCCGATTCTTTGTTAGACATTTTTAATCCATTATTAACAGATTGTTGTCTTGTTTTACCTCCAGAGATAACTTCAATTTTTTTTGATGTAAGTGTAGATTTAAATTCGCGGCCTACTTGATTGACATTCTCTTTTGGAACAACAACTATAATTTCATTTATTAGCTCAGAATTAATAAAAGGCTGAATAGTATGAAATATTAATGGTCGACCATTAAGTAGTTTAAGCTGCTTTTTTTCTCCAAATCTCTCACCAGCTCCAGCTGCAGGGATAATAGCAGTTATTTTCATTTAATAATTTTACTTTAAGTTATTAAATAATTAGCATAGCATCGCCATAACTCAAAAAACGATATTTATTTTTCTTTGCTTCTCTGTAAGCTTTTTTTATTAAGTCTGGATCTGCAAACGCCGAAACCATCATCAAAAGTGTGCTCTTTGGCTGATGAAAATTTGTGATCAACCCATCAACCATTTTAAAATCATATGGTGGATAAATAAATTTATCAGTCCAACCTCTTTTTGGCGAGACCTGAAAGCCAGACACAGCTACTGTTTCTAAAGACCTTACACTTGAAGTCCCTACGGCAATTACCTTTTTACGTTTTTTCTTTGTTTCATTAATGGCAATAGCTGTTTTTGGATCTATCTCAAAATATTCAGAATCCATTTGATGCCGATTTAGGTCTTCAACTTGAACTGGACGAAAAGTACCAAGGCCAATATGTAAGGTAGTATGTGCAGTTTTTACTCCTTTTTCATGAAGTCTATTAATTAGGTTTTCAGTAAAATGAAGTCCTGCAGTAGGAGCTGCAACCGCACCTCTTCTTTCAGCAAAAACAGTTTGATATCTAATTTTATCTTTTGGTTCAGATTCTCTTTTTATATAAGGTGGGAGAGGTGATATACCAACTTTATCTATAACATCATAAATATTTTGCCCTTCATACTCAAACCTTACTACGCGCCCACCAGAAATAGTATTGTCAATAACATCACAATACACATCTTTAGTAAACATTAGCTTATTACCAATTCGAACTTTTCTTGCTGGGCGAACCATAACTTCCCAAAGGTCATTTTCTAATTCTCGAAGTAAAAAGACCTCAACTTTTGCTTCCGTACGATCTTTGCTAGCATAAAGTCTTGCTGGAAATACTTTCGTATTATTTGTTATTACAAGATCATTCTTTTTTAAATATTCAGGTAAGTTAGAAAATATTTTATGTTCAATCTCTCCTGTCTCTTTATGAATAACCATGAGTTTAGATAAATCACGTCTTTTTGCCGGATATTGTGCAATATACTTTTCAGGAAGCGGATAATCAAAATCTGCGAGTTTCCATTTTTTTTTCTTTTCAATCATTCAAATAACCTTTGTTGTTTTTCAGTAATTGTTCTACCCAGCAATTTATAGGCTAGCTTCTGAGCAATTCGGCCTCGATTGGTTCGCTGGATAAAGCCTTCTTTAATTAAATATGGTTCATAGACATCTTCAATGGTTGCAGAATCTTCGCTTACCGCAACAGATAGTGAATTCACACCAACAGGGCCTCCATTGAATTTATCAATTATTGCTGTTAAAATAGCTCGATCCATATCATCAAGCCCAAATAAATCAATTCCTAATGATTTAAGTGATGCCTTAGCAACAGTTTCATCAATTTTTCCATCCGCTTTAACTTGTGCAAAATCTCGCGTTCTTCTCAAAATTCTATTTGCAATTCTTGGTGTGCCTCGAGATCGTTTTGCAAGTTCCATAGCTCCGGAATCATCTATTTCAACTTCTAATATTTTTGCAGACCTCACTAAAATATGAAAAAGGTCTTTTGGGTCATAGTAATCTACACGCAAAATAACACCAAATCTATCTCTTAGAGGGGAAGTTAGGTTCCCAAGCCGTGTTGTTGCGCCAACTAATGTAAAGGGTTCTATATTTAACTGTACTGTTCTAGCACTTGGGCCTTTGTCAATCATTATTTCAATTCGATAATCTTCCATTGCTGAATAAAGATATTCCTCCACTACAGAATTAAGCCTATGAATCTCATCAACAAAGAAGACATCTTTACCTTGGAGGTTTGTTAAAAGCCCTGCTAAATCACCCGCTCTATCAAGCACTGGTCCCGATGTTTGTTTTAAACTAACGCCTAATTCTTTTGCAATAATATGAGAAAGGGTTGTTTTGCCTAAGCCTGGAGGACCAAATAAAAGAACATGGTCCAATGCTTCATTTCGATTATTGGCTGCTTCAATATATAATTTTAGACTATCCACAACTTCTTTCTGCCCAATGAATTCATCCATTTGATTTGGCCGCAATGATTTTTCAACAACTAAATCATCATCGAAAGGTTGCGGGTCATTTATATGTATTTCTGTCATATGTTTAACTTAAAATAAAATAAATAGATCATTATTGAGGTTGGAAGATACAAAAATGAATGGGGGGTCGTCAAATTTTGGACTATTTATTGTGGAATAGAGATACGAAGAGCTTCTAATCTTTTTGAACGCTCAGTCGTAAATTTTAAAATACCATTCCAAATGCTTTCTGCATCTAATTTAGATTCAGCAATAATTTCATCAAGAGATCCTCCTGTTCTCCATTGATTATCAAAATCAGGACTCATGCTATATTCTTCAACAATTCGATTCGCTATCCATTTATGCATTAATCTAATAGCTCCATTTGTTATAATCATAGCATCCATCCACTCATTTTCAGATACGACAGACTCACGATATTTTTTACTTTGCGCCATAAATAAGCCCCATGAAATAGCTGCAACTATTTTTATATTTGGTCCTTTATTTATTATCTTTGGTAAAATGGAGACTAAAGAGTTTGTTGAGCTTGTCCCTCTAATAATAACCACTCCTTCTAATGGCCTATTTTCATCATAGTCCTTAATAATATATGCGCCTTTAGCGGCTTCTTTATAAGAAGCCATTCCTAGAGTTTTTCGGTCTGGTATAATAACAGGAGGGCGTGTTAAATGCAATGCAACTATAGGAACGTCTGTTGACATTGCTGCAGCAAGAGATGGTGCAACTTCATTGTGCTCCCATGGATGTAAATTAATAATATGTCCATCGGGAAACAATTGAGTAACTCCTGGAGCAAATATGCCAAAATGAGTTCGACTATCTTCAGCAGTTTCTGGTCCAGAATGACCAGCAACCCAAATTAATTTTCCAACTTTTAAATCTGAATCTTGAGCAATTTGACTAAATAAGCGAATTGGGCCATATTTTAAATAAGAAAAGGACCCATATGTGCTCATTGCACCATAGAAGCCATTAAATTCTTCATAAGGATCCTCGTTAAAATTGACTGTAGCCAACCCCGCTAACATACCCGAATTTGTAAACTCCGTAATCCCTTGTGGCATTAGAGGGCTATTGAGGTTCTTAGTTTTATCATATAAACCCATATCTTCAGACCCACCATACTCTTTAGCAAAACCAGATATATTAGTTGAATCTGCAAGATCTGCGCTCATTGCTATCACCAAAGGTCTACCATACTTCTTAATTGATATTGTATTGATATAACTAGCGTACTTTGAAAAACCAACTCTATTTGGTGCTTTTTCTCCAGGCGAAACAAATAAATCATCAGGTAAGCTACTAACATCAAATATTTTTTTATCTTTTGATGGATTTTTAACTGTTATTTTACAATCGTCAATTTTGGTTGGCACTGAGTCTCCCAAAGAAATAAGCGTGTCGGCCAGATAGTCTACTAAACCTTGGTTGGAGTTCATTATTGAGAAAACTGAATCAAAATATGATATAGCTTGGTCTATCTGGCCTTCTTTTGATTTTGCTTGCTCCTCTCCAAATTTATTAAAATCAATATTGTATTTTTCTGAAAAATCTTTTTTTGTTTGCCAAAATAATTCCGAATTTCTTTTATGCGCTGCTCCATGACTGGCATAATCAATTTTATGGTAACCTCTTCCCTTTGTGGTTTTGGAATAAATAATCTTAGGTATGTTAGGGTCAGTTTTCTCTATAAGCAGTCTATAATAAGCGTCAGTTAAATCACTCCAGTTTTCCCCATTCATAGTGCCCTCAACATGCCAACCATGTGAGCCAAACCAATCTTGCGGTGTTCCATAAACAATAGAGCTAAATGGTCTTGCATCTATGCCAAAATCATTCCAGTCCATAAAGTAGACTAGGTTTCCAAGGCCAAGCCCCCAAGCTGAATTCATAGTTTCGTGGGATGCCCCAGTTGTAAAGCCACCTTCACCTTCAAAAGCAAACACTTTCACCTCAGATGCCTTTGCCAATTTTAAGGCTAAAGCTTCTCCTGCTGCTGGAGGAGAACCATGCCCACTTGGTCCTGTATTAAATTTGAAAAATAATGTTTTTCCTTCCATTTCTGCATGGCCTGGAAGTCCACCCTTGTTACGAAGAGTAAGGAGGTCTTCCCAAGTTAATTGAAAATCTTTTCCTTTAAAATGAAGATATTTAGGGTCCTTAGTCTGTTTATACTTTATTCTTAAAGCTTCATTAAAAACAGCTAAAGTAGCATAAACAACTGGGTTTGCATGGCCCGCAACAAGAACATACCTGTCTGAAAATCTTTTTCCTGCATCACGGATATCCCATCGCATTGCACCAGATAGCAAGGTAGTAACCATTCCATGAACTTTTGACCTAGATCCTCCAGGATGTCCTGATTGACGAAGGTTTAACATTATATCAATCGATTGGTCTATAATATCTTTTATGATTTCCCAATAAGGATAATATTGTTTTAAATTTTTTGGCGATTCCATTATTTTCTCTGCTTATTATTCATTGATGTTTTTAAAAAAGATCCCGTGTAAGAACTTTTATAATTTAATAGATTTTCAGGAGTTCCAGAAAAAAGTAGTTTTCCTCCCTCTTCACCACCTTCTGGCCCTAAATCTATTACCCAATCAGAACTTTTAATGACATCTAAATTATGTTCAATTACAACTACAGTATGCCCTCTATCCACTAATCTTTGAAGAACTCCTAAAAGAAGCTTTACATCTTCAAAGTGTAATCCAGTTGTTGGTTCATCTAGAATATAAAAGGTTCTATCTTTAGAAACGCGAGATAATTCAGACCCCAACTTAATTCTTTGTGCCTCTCCGCCAGAAAGTGTGGTCGCTTGCTGACCAAGGCGAATATAACCTAAGCCTACATCATTCAATGTAATTAGCTTTTTCATTACCTGAGGAATATTTTTAAAAAATACACTCGCTTCTTCCACTGACATATTTAATATATCTGCAATATTTTTACCTTTATATTTTATTTCTAATGTGTCTCTATTATATCTATTTCCTTTACATACTTCACAAGTAACATAAACATCCGGTAAAAAATTCATTTCAATTTTAATAATACCATCGCCTTCGCAAGACTCACATCTACCACCCTTCACATTAAATGAGAATCGACCTGGTTTATAGCCTCGTATCTTTGAGTCTGGTAGTTGAGAAAATAAATCTCTAATAAATGTAAAGACACCTGTATAGGTAGCGGGATTTGACCTAGGTGTTCGCCCAATTGGTTTTTGATCAATTTCAATCACTTTATCTAAATACTTCAACCCTTCAACAGAATCAAAAGAGAGAGGATAAGCCCTAGCATTATTTAATTCTTTAGATAAAATTGGAAATATAGTTTCATTTACTAATGTACTTTTGCCTGACCCACTTACTCCTGTAACAGCAATCATTTTACCCAAAGGAAAGTCTACATCAATTTCTTTCAAATTATTTCCACAGGCACCAGAAATAGATAGCAATTTACCATTGCCCTGTCTTCGTTCTTCTGGGATTGGAATAGATCGAATACCTGATAAATATTGACCCGTGATTGATTCTTTAGATTCTAAAATTTTATGAGGAGGGCCAGAAAAAATAATTTTTCCCCCATGTTCCCCGGCACCTGGGCCTATATCAATTAGTTGATCTGCAGATTCCATTGTTTCTTGATCATGCTCAACAACAATTATTGAGTTCCCAAGATCTCTTAATTTTTTTAAAGAATTTAATAGTCGACTATTATCTCTAGGGTGAAGACCGATCGATGGCTCATCAAGAATGTAAAGAACTCCCACTAATTGACTTCCAATTTGAGTTGCGAGTCGAATTCTTTGAGCTTCACCTCCAGAAAGAGTAGTTGCAGATCGGTCTAAGGTTAAGTAATCAAGTCCTACATCAACAAGAAAAGCCAATCTTTTTTGCACTTCTTTTAAAATTTGTTCTGCAATTGCAGTTTCATTAACACCCAAACTTAAATTACTAAAAAATATTTTTATATTTTTTATTGAATAAGATGATATCTCACCAAGACTTTTACTATTTAGAGTCACAGCTCTTGACTCTGGTTTTAACCTAGAACCATTACATTTCGGACAAGCTCTCATCCTCATAAATTGCTCTATCCAGTTTCTAATGTGATTTGATTTAGTTTGTTTATATCGTTTCATCAAATTTGGGATAGCACCTTCCCATCCACCCGTATATGTTCCACTCCACCTTTCCGATGAATATTCCATTTTTACTTTTGTGCTTCCAGTTCCTTTTAGAAGAATAGTTCTAATATCAGTATCTAGCTTATACCAAGGCGTTGTGAATTTAAAATTATAATATTTTGATAGACTTTTAAGCATGCTTCCGTACCAATTTCCTCTTGGTTGCTCTCCTAATGGTGCAATTGCACCTTGAATTAAGGATTTAGATTTATCCGGCACAACTAAATCTGGATCAATATCCATATGGGAACCAAGCCCATCACAATGAGGGCAAGCTCCGTATGGTGAGTTAAAAGAAAACATTCTTGGAGATATCTCCTCCATTGATACTTCACAATGAGGACAGGCAAAATGTTCACTGAATAAATGATCGTTTTTTGGTAATTCATGTATAATAGTTAAGCCGGAACCAATTTTTAATGACAACTCAACAGACTCCGTTAACCTTTCTAAATAATCTCCATCTAACACTAGACGATCAATTACAACTTCGATTGAATGTTTTTTGTTTTTTTCTAAATTTAGCTTTTGATCAAGTGGCTGAATTGAACCATCAACTCTAACTCTAAGGAAACCTTCTTTTCTTACCTCTTCAAATACACCTTTATGTTGGCCTTTTCGTCCTCGAACTAAAGGAGCTAAAACATAAATCTTGGATCCTTTCTCAAATTTTAGAATCGTATCAACAATTTGCTGAACTGTTTGCTTTTGAATGGGCTTATCGCATTTCCAACAATGCGGTTTCCCAACATGTGCATATAATAACCTTAAATAATCATGTATTTCTGTAACCGTGCCTACGGTCGATCTAGGGTTTCTAGCTGCTGATTTTTGTTCAATAGATATTGCCGGTGAAAGCCCTTCAATATAATCCATGTCAGGTTTTTCCATTAGACCTAAGAATTGCCTTGCATAGGAGGAAAGTGACTCAACATATCTGCGTTGACCTTCAGCATACAAAGTATCAAAAGCGAGTGAAGATTTCCCAGAACCTGATAGGCCTGTTATAACTACTAGCTTATTTCTAATAATTTCAACATCAATATTCTTCAGATTATGTTGACGAGCACCTTTTATAATTATTTTATCTAATTTTTTCATCATTATTATTGTTTTTTATTGATAATTTGGCAAGCCGGAAAATTACAACTTAATTAATACATTTTCAAAAACCCATTTACAGAATCTTTAATAAATTTTTATAGTATTAAGTCTCACAAATACATAACATTAGATATGAATTCTATTATTAATCATATCCTAATTTCTATGCCACATATGAACGATAAACTGTTTGGGAACTCTGTTATTTTCATGTGCGAACATGATAAAAAAGGAGCTATGGGGCTAATAATTAATAAGTGCTTTAATAAAAATGATTTAAAAGAATTATATGATAATATTAATCACAAATCATCTGAAATTTTAAATTCTATTTCCGAGGTCTATTTGGGTGGACCTGTTTTAGTTGAGAGAGGTATTTTACTTCATAGTGAAAAAGCATATTCAGAGAAATCAATTAAAATTTCAGATGATTTTTTTATATCTAGCGATAAAGAAATATTGTCAGAAATGGTCAGAAATAAGAAATCAACAAAAAAACGTTTGTTTTTAGGTCATTCCGGTTGGAGCGCTGGTCAACTAGAAAGCGAAATTCAAAAAGGTGACTGGCTTATTCAAGAGACCTCTCCTGCTTTTATTTTCAATATTCCAGTTAAACAGATGTGGAACCTCTCCCTTCAGTCTCTTGGAGTCGATTCTTCTGGCACCACGTCTTTTAACGAGGGAGCTTAGCTAGTTAAAATATGAAAAAGTACTTACCTGCATTAGCCGTTATTTCCGCGGCTATACTCTGGAGCTTCGATGGAGTTCTAAGACAAAACCTTTACGCGCTACCCTCATTTCATATTGTTGCGATAGAACATTTAATTGGAGCTATAATCTTTTTTCCTCTTTTATTAAAAGGGTGGAAAGAAATTTTAGCCCTCAATCAGCGCGGTTGGATCTCTATCTTATGGATAAGTGTTTGTGGTGGAATATTAGGTACTTTTTTTTATACAAAGGCTCTAAGCTATATAAATTATATTGATCTTTCCGTTGTAGTTCTTTTGCAAAAATTCCAACCTATTTTTGCTATAGCTTTGGCCGCAATAATTCTTAAAGAAAAAATAACAACACGCTTTTTTGTTTTAGCTGTTGCAGCTATTATAGGAGGATACTTTGTTACTTTTGGCAATCAACCCTTAAATGAGTGGAGTGACAAAACAATTATTGCAGCTCTTCTATCTTTACTCGCTGCTTTTAGCTGGGGAAGCTCGACAGTACTTGGGAAGCATGCATTAAATAAACTATCCTTCAAAACCGTGACTTCTTTACGCTTAACTGTTACTAGCACAATAATGTTCTTTATACTTATTTCAACGGGTGAAGCAGAAACAATCTTTCAGCTTAATTTAGAAAATTGGAAATATATATTTATTATTGTTTTAAGCACTGGCTCCCTAGCTCTCTTTATTTATTATTATGGACTAAATCATTTACCGGCCTCTCATGTGACTCTTTATGAACTATTTTGGCCTTTATCTGCAGTAACAATGGATTGGTATATATATGGTAGAGTAATGTCTATTATTCAATGGTTGGGAGCAATAATTCTTCTTGTAGCAATTTTTTTGCTTTCATCTAAAAATAAAATAGAATCAAATAAGTAAATGTTTCTCTTGGAAGTTTGACAATACAAACTGCAATTTTGTTTACTAAAAATGAAGAATAGTATTACAAAAGGTCTCATATTTTTATTTATAACACTTATTCTTAGTGGCTGCAAAGAAGATCCGCAACAACACTTAGAACTAGGTAAATGGTATGCTCAAAAAGGTCTCGTTGAAGAAGCCATTCTAGAGTTTAAAGAAGTAACTCGATTATATCCAGAAATCCATCAAGGTTTAGATAGAGATGATTTTCAAGCGCTTAGCCAAGCACACTACAACCTCTCGTTAATGTATACTAAAAAAGGCTGGTGGGATTATGCTTTAAAAGAAGCAGAAACTTGTTTTCAAATGCAACCCACTAAAAGCAATTATGAATTGGTTACGCTAATTAAGCAAAGAGCTCGTTTAGAAAAGACAGGTTCTTAATTTAAGAAACTAAATAGTCCCTGAGCGGTGTTCTCCACCATCACAATATATTGTTGAACAGTTAATAAAGTCAGCTTCGGGCTTTAACAACAAAGAAATAGTTCCCGCTATATCTTCTGGCATTGTTGTTCTTCGCATGGGGTTTCTTTTTTTTGTGCTTTCAATCCACTCTTCCCAACGATCCGTAATTTTAGTAAGAGCTCTGGTTGGTGTTATTCCTGCCTGAATAGCATTTGCTGTTATTCCATATTGCCCCAACTCCCAACCAATTTGACGAATTATTGCTTCCATTGCAACTTTAGCTACACTAACAGGTCCATATCCTTCCATTGCTAAATAATTTCCTTCACTGGTTAAGCCCATTATACGAGAGCCCTTCCCAAGTAAGCCTTTGCCAAAAAGTTTTTGCGTCCAGTAAAGTAATGAATTACCCATAACATGTATTGTCATATCCATCTGACGCTGGGTAACGGGCTTTTCACCAAAAAAATTTGTTGTTGTTCCAAATGCAATAGAATGAAGTAAAAGCTTTAATGGCTTACCATTTGTAATTTTTTCAATTTCTGGCAAATATTTATCAATCGTTTCTTCCGATGCCGCATTAGTGTTGAAATAATGACATCGTCCATTTGTAAGTTCATTTACTTGATCAATTGTTTCTTGAGCTAACTTTTTTGCTTCACCTCTATCAAAATGAAAGGCAATAATACCATATCCATCCTTAGCTAACTTTTTTGCAGTTGCGGCTCCGTGTCCCGTAGAGCCTCCTAATAATAATACCCATTCAGACATTTTATTTCTCCAAATTTAAAGATTTAATTTATGCATACAATTTCATCAAAAAAATGATATAGAAATGATTCTCAAATTAATTATATAAATTACCTAAATTAAGATATTATTTAGGAGAAAATTATGTCGCGTAGAGAAAGTTATTCAAAAGAAGATCTAATTAACAGTGGACTAGGAAAGTTGTTTGGCGCAGAGAGAGGTAAGCTTCCAGCTCCACCAATGCTAATGATGGATCGCATTCTACATATCTCTGATGAAGGTGGAAAATACGGTAAGGGCGAAATAAAGGCTGAACTTGATATTAATCAAGCACAGTGGTTCTTTGACTGCCATTTTAAAGGAGATCCCGTTATGCCCGGTTGCTTAGGGCTAGATGGCTTTTGGCAGTTAATTGGGTTTTTTCTTACTTGGATCGGTGGAGAAGGAAAAGGTCGCGCTCTAGGCGTTAAGGAATTAAAATTTAAAGGACAGGTTAGACCTTTTCATGAAAAAATTACTTATCAAATTGATATAAAAAAATATATTACCCGCCCAACTCATATGGTTTGGGGCGACGCTGTTTTAAAGGTTAAAGATAAAGCTATTTATTTTGCTAAAGATCTTCAAGTTGGTTTATTTGAAACTTTAACTTGGGACTATGGTAAAGATCCAGCAACAGACCCTTTTTAATTCTTTCTAAAAATATAACTTATTAAGACTAGGATTTCTTATGGCGTTACGTTGTGGTATTGTCGGGTTACCAAATGTTGGTAAATCTACTATTTTTAATGCTCTTACTAAATCTTCTGTACCTGCAGAAAATTACCCCTTTTGTACAATTGAACCACACATGGGAATTGTTTCTCTACCTGACTCAAGACTCCCTAAACTTAAAAGTATTTTTAATCCAGAAAAAATAACACCAGCATCAGTTGAATTCACTGATATCGCAGGGCTAGTTAAAGGGGCAAGCAAAGGAGAGGGACTAGGAAATCAATTTTTAAGTCAAATTCGACAAGTATCTGCAATTATCCATGTAGTAAGGTGTTTTGAAGATGAAAATATTACCCATGTTGAAGGGAATATAGATCCTCTACGAGATGCTGAGCTTATTGAAACTGAGCTTTTGCTAGCAGATCTAGAAACTTTAGAAAAGAGCGTGTATAGATTAAATAAGCTAGCAAAAAAAGAGAAGAAAGCTCAAAAAGAACTTAACATAGTTCTAAAATTAAAAGCGCACTGCGATGAAGGTAAAATGGCAAGGACCTTTAATGCAGAAGAAGAAGAGTTCGAAATAATAAAAAGTCTTTTTCTCCTTACTAGAAAACCAATTCTATATGTTGCTAATGTTGATGAAAACGAAATTTTAAAAAGTAATACAAACTTACATGTTAAAGCTCTTTATGATCTTGCCAAAAGAGAAAATAATAAAGCCATAAGGCTCTGTGGAAAGATAGAACAAGAGATTGCCACATTGGATGAAGATGAGAAAGATATGTTTATGGAAGAATATAATTTAAATGAGCCCGGACTTAATAAATTAATTCATACCAGCTTTAAATTATTAGGTTTAGAAACTTATTTTACTGGTGGACCAACTGAGGTCAGGGCCTGGACAATTAAAAAAGGGGCAACAGCTCCAGAAGCTGCAGGAGAGATTCATACTGACTTTCAGAGGGGCTTTATTAAAGCAGAAGTAATTAAATATGAAGACCTACTTACGCATGGTTCAGAAAAAAAAGTTAAAGATGCAGGCTTGGCTCAACTAGAAGGAAAAGATTATATTGTGCGTGATGGTGATTGTATTTTTTTCCATTTTAATGTTTAGGATCTAAAATGTGGTTTTTCATGACTTTTTCATATGTGTTGATTGTCCTTTCAGGTTTTGGGCTTACCTTAATTGGCATAAATCATTATTTTGATATTTGGGCTCAAAACCATATAACATTAGATTTAATAGTCAGCATTATTTTTATCGCTGGTCAAACATTAGTTATGTTCTTTTTTGTTGGTACAGGTGTTAATGTAAGAGAATATCTTGAGTCTCACCTTGAACTGGGGGACAGCCTTTATAAACAAATGTTTGCTATAAAGAGAAAACTTTACCCTCCAACAATGATGCTAACTATGCTTTTTATTGCAATGGTAATTGTAGATGGAGTTTTTTTTATAAAGCTAAATACAAGTGGAAGTATATCTGAATGGTGGTTTCATGTGCTTTATTTATTGACGATATATTATTTTTATAAAGCTACCACTATTCAGCACACTTCATTCAAAGAGAGCACTGAAATCGTCCTAGCTATGACTGGAACTTCGAGAGAAGTAAAGTAGTTAGAAACTAATTTTCCATTTTCCAGAAAGCAATACCACCAGCTTGCTTACCTATTTCAGCAACAGCAACGGCCTTTAATTCTTTTAAGTCAAAAATTTCCACTGAACCAGGTTCTTTTCCTATTCCCTCAACTGAAACAAAAGCATAACGACTATCAGGAGAGATAACAACGCCGTGCGTAACTTTACGTGTATTATTAAACTTTGCTATTTCTTTACCAGTTTTTAAATCCCAAACTCCCGTTTTAGCAGCACCTTTATAAGTAACAACAAGGTGTCTTCCATCCTGAGTCACTTCACAATTATAAGGCGCTTTATCTGTTTTGAAAGTGCGTATTACTTTCCAGCTTTTTACATTGATTTCTACCACATTGTCCGTACCATTATTTACTACATAGAGTAAATCATCATTTGGGTGGGGGGATACCCATGTAGGTTTCTCTGGTGGCATCTCATGGTTCATTTCTCCCATGGCTGCTATTTCATTTTTATCTTTATTAGACGTCCCTTTATTTTTACTCATTTTCATGCTCCCATGATCCATTTTTTTCATATTATGACCACTATGAGCATTCATTTTCTTTTGAGGGGGGGATGTAGACATGGTCCGCGTAACTTGCATTGTCATTGCATCAATTTCATATAAAATGCCTGACATCATAGCAACTGAATAATGTTTTAGTCCATTATTTAACAATCTAGATCCGTGCGGCATAATACCTGTTTCAACTCGGTCAATTTCAATCATTTCATCTGGATCGACAATCGATACAGTGCTTGGCTCCGTATGACCTCCATGTAAATTAAAATTAACAATATATATTAAACCAGTGGCATTAGAAATTCCCATTGTTGCTGGAAATAATCCTAGCTCTACACGATCAACCATTTCATCTGAGCCTGTTTTATATTTATACAAATGACCATAAGGAAGACCGTGAGCCATTGATAGATACCAATAATCACCATCTGGTGATACAGTTATTCCATGAGGACCTTCAATTTCTAATGGCCAAACACCAACTGGAATACGTTTTTCAACATGTGCTGTTTTACCATCAAACCTAATAAGAGCAACTTCATCTTCAGATTCTGTTGCACAATAGATATAATAATCTTTGGCACTTAGTGAAAAAGTTGCAATCAAGGATATTAGTATAAATTGAGTAAATCGTTTCATTTTAAATCCTAGTTAGTTCCCATTTGTTTTTGATCTTCTAATTTGATTGCCCACAAGCCATTATTCATATCTGAAAAATAAATCAGGCCTTTGTACGGCATTGTTCCCCAAACATTTGGGCGATTTGCTACAAACCCTTTAGGATCACTTGACATAAAAAAAGCAATCTCTCTTCCTTGAGCATATATATCTCCCATTAATTCACCTGATATATCTACGACTCGTAGCCCTCCTTGGTAATATGAAGCTAATAAAGTATCTCCATGAACCCAGTGATTATGAGAGCCAGCCTCTGGAACTTGATAAACCGCTGTTTCTTTTGGGTCACTTGGGTCTGTAAAGTCAAGGAAATGAAACCCTCCAGCCATACCAAATGGGCCACCATATTCATCGCCAGTGATAAGATAAAATTTATCTGATGATTGACTTATAAAAGGAAAAGCTGCATGATTATGACCATTTGGATCTGCCATCCCACCTAACTTAATCGGGTTTCCCGGGCTTCCATCGCCATTAGCCATAGCAAGAAAAGGGTTATACTGGTTCTTAGAGCGGTCCTTTTCATTGAATTTTTTTGCACCAACATCTACAACGTGAACACCATCTGCCCAATTAGATGAATATGCAAGACCATCTATTACCCAAACATCATGAACTCCATGACCTGGAGTATCTAGTTCATAGCGACCCACTCTTCGTGGTTTAGAGGGGTCTTCAATATTAATTACGTCGTATTTACGACCATTATTAACAGCATAAACATGATTTTCATATATAAATACATTATGAACTCCACCTGTCATATCATCATTATACTCTGCTGTAATTTTTACATTAAATGGATCTCTAATATCTAGAACAACAAATCCATTTTTTCTATTTGATGCGCCTTCTCTAGTAATGACAGCTACTTCACCATTCTCTGAAACTTTGACATCGTTTACCGTTCTCGCGTCAACTGTAACGGTATCAATGATATACATATTCTCAGGTTCTGTTACATCCCAAAAATAAGCCTCTCCATTCGCACCCCATGTTCCTGTAGCAGCAAAGTCTTTCCCTTTATGCTTACCTACTCCAGGCCATACCCATAAATCTGAAGTATTCACACCATCAACGGTTCCATGGCCTACAACCTTAACTTCTTTTTTAACATTTCGTTGGACAACTTCAACTGTTTTTCTTGCTGAAAAACCTCCAGATTGCGCAATTACAGTAAAAATACCTGGAGTCTCTGCTACAAATTTTCCATCTTTATTAATTAAAGCTGATGCTGGCAATCCAATGCCATACTCTGCACGACCTGTGTAAGAATAAGTTATAGGGATGTCTTTTATAACCTTATTAGACCTATTCATTGCTCGCGCGTTGAATTGTAAGACATCTCCAGTTCTAATTTCAGATTCATCAGCCGTCAAGCTAATTTTGCGAACAGGGTTTTTCGATACTTTTATTTTTAAGCTCTCTTTAATATCATCAACTGAAGCAATCAGTGTAATCTTACCAGATTTTTTTGCTATTAAATTTCCATAACTATCAAATTCAGCAACATCTGAATTACTTGATGAAAGTAGCACCTTTGATTCTGTCCTTTTTAAATTTGCTTTATCAAAAACTTCTGTTTTATAATTTACAGATGTTCCGACATATACTTTAGAAACCGGTTCATTAAAGACAATCCTATCCAATGGTGGAAAAGGAACCTCAACCGGCATACTTCCCATCACTCTATCTTCTCTTTTCTGAGCTATGCTTCTAACACTTAAGCTTAACTTCCCTGGTTTAAACGCTTTAAGTGTAACTGTAGCAACGCCTGTAGAATCACTTATTCTTGGACTTGATTCTAATGCACGCCTTGGTCTACCATAAACGTAGAAAGGAGTCTTGGCTAAATTTCCATCAGCATCAACAAGTTTAATAGTAACCGTTCTGGTTTCACCAATGTTTAATGAGATGGAGTCTGGTTCAAAAACAAAGCTGTGCTTCGCTTCTTTTTTTTCAGAATTCTCTTGTCCCAAAGCAAGACTAAAAGTGATTAATATAAGTATATATAGTTTTTTCATAGTTTTCTCCAATTTTTTATGACGCACTTGATTCTTTTTCTAAATCCTCTTTTTATGGTGCACCTGATCCTTTTTCTAAATCCTCTAATTGAATACAATAGAGCCCTGAATTCATATCTGCAATGAATATATAATCTTTATAAGGCTGAGCTCCCCAGACCATTGTTGAGTTAGGGATTTTTCCTTCTTTATGTGCAGAAAGGTATACAGCAATCTCGCGCCCTTGATTATAAATATCGCCAAGTAATTCACCAGATATATCTACAAAGCGCAATCCTCCTTGGTAAAAAGCAGCCATCAAGACATCATCATATACCCACATGTTGTGAGATCCTGCCTCTGGAACCTGATAGACCGCATCTTCTTTAGGGTTATCCGGGTCTGTAAAATTTAAAAAATGAAAGCCTCCTCTTGGGTTTGAAGGCTGTCCTTTAGTAGCCATTACACCCCAAGGAAAAGTCTCATCTCCCCCTATAATATAAAAGTTGCCCGTTGACTTACTTAAAAATGGAAAGGCCGCGTGATTTAAGCCATTTGGATCACCCATTTCAGCTAGTTTAATTGGATTTGATGGACTTCCCTTGCCCGCTTTTGCTAACAAAGGGTTAAACTGCAACTGAGAGCGATCAGCTTCATCAAATTTCATTCCACCAATGTCTACCGCAACAACTCCGTCACTCCAATTTGAAGAGTAGGCTATACCATCTTCAATCCAAACATCATGAAGGCTGTGACCAGGTGTATCTATTTCATAGACTCCAACACGTCTTGGTTTTGAAGGATCGTCAATGTTAATAATATCATATTTACGGCCATTATTTACAGCATAAATATGATTTTCATATATAAATACATTATGAACTCCGCCTGTCATGTCATCATTGTACTCTGCTGTTATTGTAACATTATATGGATCTGTAACATCTAAAACCACAAAGCCATTTTTTCTATCTGAGGCGCCTTCTCTTGTCATAACCCCTACGCGTCCATCTTCAGATATTTTCACATCATTTACAGTTCGCGCATCTACAGTTATCGTATCAATAACGATCATACTATCAGGATTGGTAACATCCCAAAAGTATGCTTCTCCATTAGATCCCCATGTGCCAGTAACTGCAAAATCTTTTCCTTTGTGCTTATCTACTCCAGCCCAAACCCATAAGTCACTGGTAAGGACGTCAGTTATCAGCCCATGTCCAATAAGTTTTGCTTTTTTCTGAATATTTCTTGGGACAACTTTAATTGTTTTCTGGGCTGAATACCCACCAGATGAAGCAATAAGAGTATACATACCTGCAGTTTCAGCTACAAATCTACCATCGTCAGTTACTAACCCTGCTGCCGGTAAACCGAACATGCCGTAATCTGCTTTGCCAACATAAGTATAGGTTATTGGTGCATCATTTATAGCTCTATCACTTCTATTTAAAGCTTTTGCATTCAAAGCCAGTACATCCCCAGTTCTAATTTCCTCTTTATCAATAGAAAGAGTCACTTTACGTGTTGGGTTTTTAACTACACGAATATTAAAAGACTCTGTAAGGCCCTCAACTGTAGCAGACACTGTTGTCTTGCCCGTTTTCTTTGTTTCTAAGTTTCCAAACGCATCAAAATCAGCTACACCTGAATTGCTTGATTCCAATTTTACGTTTAACTCTGATCTGTTTAAATCTGCTTCATCAAATACTTCAACAGATAATGCTGTTGCTGTTTGGACGTAAAGCTTTGATGGTTTTTGATTAAAAATAATACGATCTACAGGAGGTGAAGGCACATTAACAACTAAAGTTCCTCTAATTCGATCGTCACGTTTTATTGTAATAGACTGAGTGCTTAAACTTAATCTCCCTGGCTTATGCGCTGTAACTGTAACAGTTGCAACGCCTGTGGAATCACTTATTCGAGGAGAGACTGATAAAGTTTTTCGTTGACCAAATACATAAAATGGATTTTGAGCAAGGTTCCCACTCTCATCTAATAACTTAATCGTCACTTCCTTTGATTCGCCAACCCGCAATTCGATTGAGTCCGCTTCAAATTCAAAATTGAATTTTTTGTTATCTTGTCCCATTATTATTGAAATCAACAGTAATGGTAAAATTAAATATTTCTTAATGTTCATTTGTAATACCTCCTATAATTCATCGTGTACTTAAATTGGTCTCGAATATACAAAACTTTTATTTTAAAATGGCCTTTTCAGTTAAAAAACTTTTTTGACGATTTTTAAAAAATATATATATGGTCAACTGCTCGTTCATTTTTTTCAATTCAAGAAATACATTTCCTCTTTCCTAAGAGAGCTTTACGGTTATAAACCAAAGTCTTTTCAGCAAAACCTTAGTTTAATTTTTTGACCATTCTGGCGGACTACAATCACAAAATTTTCTTATTTGTGATACCTGATTTACAATTTCTTCTCGACTAAGCTTTTCTCCCCAGGCTGGCATAAAATGACTTTTGTTCATTATTCTACCACCACCATATATTGTTTCAAATAAAGTATCATCTGCTCTTTGTCCAATTATTTTACCATCTGCTAAATTACCCGGAGGGACTCGTAAGAATTCCGCATTAAAACCATCCCCTCGTCCTTTGAGACCGTGACAAGGAGCGCAAGTTGAAGAATATTGATTTGAAATTGGGTACGGTTTATATTCGATTAAATTTAAATATTCATTTTTTTCTTCACTTATTGCATTGGAGAAGTAAGATTGAAGAAGAGGCATGAGCTTTGGGTCCATCGCTGTTTTTGGCATAATACTTTCAGGCATAACCATGTGCGGTACTTGAATACCCATTTTAATATATCCATCAAATAATCGATTACCTGAATTTGATAAACTTGGTCCTATTTGACCACCCTTACCATTTAATTCATGACAGCCTAAACAAGGTAAGTAATCATTTAGTAGTCGCTCTACTTTACGCGATTGAAAAGCCGAGATTGGCTCTAGTTTTGTTTTTAAAGATGCCGACCCTAGCCATTTCATAATCTTTTCAATTTCATTTTGACTCAAATTAAAATTTGGCATCCGACTCCCAGTACCTGGAAAATAACCGTTTGGTCTAATAGGAGAAGGCTCATTAAGATAACTAAGTAACCATTCAGTTTTAGTTTTCATTTTTTGAGCACTAAGGTCTGGGGCATTATGGTTAATAAACCAGGACTCTTCGCTATCCATTTTGTGACAAGAAATACAATTTTGTGATAGAAATATATTTTGACCCATTTCAGCTGTAACTATTGCATTTACCTTTGAAACTTTTTTATAATTTGAATTAAGCTTCTTCAAGTTTGGCTTATCTAAATTATTTAAATAACCAACTATTTCAGAAATCTTCTCATAGGCTTCTTCATTTTCATTAAAGAAAGTTGGCATGGGTGATGCTCTTGGGACATAAGCAGATGGTTTTAAAATAATATCAAATAACCACTCTGGATTTAACCTCCTACCTGCTATGGAAAGATCAATCGATCTATTTACGCCGGAACCATTTAAGCTATGACAAGCAGTGCACTGATATTCTGTATTTATAAGTTCAAATGTATTATCTGTGCTTTGATACTTTCGTTTTTTTAGCTTGCGCCCTTTAGGCAAAGAAGTTTTACTCATAAGATAAAGTGTTAGGGCATACGCTTCATCATCTGAAAAATTAAAATTTGGCATTCTTGAATTACCAATGTGCTGCCTAACTGTTTGAGGTGATTTTAAATAATCATAAACATAAGCTTCGTTATATTTTAATCCTGAATAACTTAAGTCGGGGGCCTTCTTTTTAATAAGAGACGAATTTTTAACCCCGCTATGGCAATTTCCACAGCCAAGTTCATTAACTAAATTGTTTTCTGGCAAGTTTGATTGACCCATCAAGGTGATGGTAATTAATAAAGTAATCATAAAAAACCTGAAAAGACTACCAGCCAAATTGAATATCGAGCGCTGGTAATAAATGAGCTTGTGAGCCAAATGGGTATTCACCCGCAATGAGCTTGTAACCGGTTAATATTCGAAATTTTTCACTTTTTGACCAGATTAACAGCCCTTTATGTTCAAAAGAATAACGACCTCTTCCTCCAGGCATTAAGAACATGTCATAATCAATTAAATAAGACCAGTGGTCTTTTGCTTGACGGTAATATTCACCACCGACTTTTAGAGCTGAGCCATTATAATAAACTGAAAGACGAGGATAAATAATAGGGAGGTCTATTGTCGCATCTTCTGACATCTTTTTACCAAGTGATAAAGCCCCTCCACCTCGAATAGTAATCCTGCCTGTTTTTTCTGTTCCTCTACTACCAATTAACTCTCCATAAACTGCGATCATTTGTGGAATATTAAATTGGGGTGAAATTAAAGCAAACATGTTTGGCTCACCTAATTCCATTCCTAGAGGACTTTGAAGCCATTTAAGTCCTATTGTCGGATATTCAACTTGAACTTTTTGTGCTATTTTCCATTCACCAATCATCGAGCGCTCCTGCTTAAGAGAGACGTTTGGCATAAGTAAAAATTTATTTACACTGACTTCTTTTCCATTACTTAAACCAATATAAATAGGTGAAAATAAACCAATTTCTTTTCTCCCTGGCTTAATTAGGTTTGCAGAGCCACTCGTCCACTGTGCTGTTAAGCTTCCTAAAAATAAAAGGATAGTAAAAAATTTCATTTAATCTCCCAGACGGCACTTACGGGAATGTGGTCTGAAAGCTTGGTCGCTTCCTTATGTGTTTTTGAGCTTATCCATTCTGTATTAGTCCAGAGATAGTCTAGTTTTCGATCTAATTTTAAATTATTATCAGGACTATGGGTAAAATGATCGGACTCGTTGTCTTCATAATCTAAAAGAGTTATTGCGGGAGAATATGTATTATAAAATGGATTTAGCCATGTAATCTCAGGAGTAAAATAGGCTCCTTCTTTATGCTCAGTGTCTCCGCCAGTATGATAGGACTCATTACTACACTGATCTTCAATACAATAATCTGTCTTTAAAGCATTCGGTGGGAGCTCATTAAGATCGCCACCAGCAACAAAATGTTTCCCTTCAGCAGCAATATTATCAAGAACACTTTTAAAACCCGTAATATGTTTTTGTTTTGTATCATCTGTAGCAAATGCAGTAAGGTGAGTATTCACAGCATAAAATTTATTACCAGGCATATCTACTAAGGCTTTTAGTACGTTTCTTCGAAGATAAAAATATTTTGTAAGTCCATCCTGATCACCTCTTAATGGAAGCTGAATCCTCTCAGCATTTTCTAATTTCCATTTAGAAAGAATTAGGTTGCCTGTATTAACTCTTCCAAGGCCATCAGCAAGGATTGCCTGCGCTTGCCACATTGAGCCATAGGCTCCATAGTTCATGTCCGTGTTATCTAATAACCATTGAGCTTGATCTATGTAGGCAGTTTTTTTAGACTGAACATCAACCTCTTGCAATAATAATATATCAGGGTCTTCAGCTATTATCTTTGCTGCTAAGCCCTTGAGACCTGTTGTCACTTCTGACTTTGTCATAATAACCTTGTCTCCGCAACCATCTCCAAAAAATCGTAATCGAGCAACACCAAATCGAATATTCCAGGTCATTACTTTTATGGTTTTTTTTGGACCAAATTCCTTCAAGTTCCCTGATTCATACTCAACAGCAGCTTCAATATCGTCAAATTCTGTAGCAATTGGTTCGCATGCAAAAAATAATAAGCTCAAGAATATAATATGAGTATTTTTAATCTGGTTCTTCATAATCTTATTTCTTAAAGGTTCATTAATTTAGCAACGCTCTATACCAGTGGCAAATAAAACAACACTCTCCTGATTGCTTATCCAATCCATTTTTAATAAGGTATTATATGCAGACCAAACTACACCAGCTTCAGCGCTTGAGTTTATACCCGTGATGTCATTCATGTCTTTTGTTGATGCTAGCAAATCTTCTTCAGGAATAGAGATCGCGATACCATTGCTTTGCGATAAAACATCCAAAATCCATTTTCCTCCTAATGGCCCTGGTACATTAAGGCCTAATGCTATGGTATGGCTGTTTTCCCAAAATTCTGTATCTTTTTTCATTTCTTGAAAAGCCTTGACCACAGGAGCACATCCATCAGATTGCGCTGCTACCATTCGTGGCAACGTCCCTTTAACCCAACCCATTCCTTGCATTTCTTGGAAAGCTTTCCACATGCCTATTAAACCTGTTCCTCCACCAGTTTCATAAACAACCACATCAGGAAATTTCCACCCTAGCTGCTCTGCAATTTCATACCCTAAAGTTTTTTTTCCTTCAACTCTAAAAGGTTCTTTTAAAGTGGAGATATCAAACCATTCATCTTCTTTATTATTAAGCATATACTTAGCTGCGTCAGAAATGGTATTTCCACTCAAAGTTAGGTTTGCACTATACTTCTCCGTTTCTTTTTTAAAAGCTTCAGGAATGGTTTCTGGTAAAAAAACATTACATTCAATTTCTGCAGCTTCGCAGTATGCGGCAGCTGATATTCCAGCATTTCCTGCAGAAGGAAGGCAAATAGTTTTGACCCCTTGTGCTTTTGCCATTGTAACCGCTAAAGCCATCCCTCTATCTTTAAAAGATCCGGTAGGGTTTACAGTTTCATCTTTTACATAAACATTTTTACTAATTGGGATTAGTGGCGTATGGCCTTCTCCCAAAGAAATTTTTGTTTCAACTTCTGGTAAAACACTTTTATATCGCCAAAGAGATAGTTCGTCTTCTATTATATCAATTGATTTAACTTTGTTTTCCCAGTTATAATTAACAACTAAGGGCTTACCACAGCCACAAAGCCAAATAGGCACTTTTGGAGAATCGTAAATATTATTGCAAACACTACAAGAAAAGTTCATTCAACGTTCCTTCAAATATACTTGTTATAATTAAGTAGTTTTTCATTTGCACTTACTTATCTGTTAGTCCAAACTTACGTTCCTTCATTTCTAAAGAAAAATACTACCTAGAGGTAATGATTATGAAACAGTTTAATAAACTATTATTAGCTTCCTTTTTTATACTCCCTTTGCAACTATTTGGAGATGAGCTTGCAAAGGATATTCTTCCAATGCGAGAACGAGCTAAAATTCGCGATGCCTTACTAAAGGATAGATTTGAAACTGTATTGCCTGAGATTATGCGTCGTAATAATATGGATATGTGGTTAATTATTGCACGAGAATACAATGAAGATCCAGTTATTAAAACCATGCTTCCTGCGACATGGCTTAATGCCCGGCGACGAACAATATTGGTTATATTTGATCCCGGCAATAAAAAACCATTAGAAACATATGCTGTTGCTCGTTATGATGTAGGTGAAGTTTTTAAAAAATCTTGGGACCCCGAAGTTCAACCTGACCAATACAAAGCTCTTGCAGATCTTATTAAACAAAAAGCTCCTAAAAAGATTGGTATAAATAAAAGTGAGTTTTTTGCACAAGCGGATGGCCTTACTTCAATGGAGTATGATTTGTTAAATAAAGCCTTGCCTCGAAAATACCAAAAGAGAATAGTAAGTGCAAATAACGTAGCTGTTGGATGGCTTGAAACGCGCAGTGAAAAAGAAATGGAAATTTATCCTGAAATTTGTCGCATAGCGCACGACATAATTAAAGAAGGATTCTCAGCTAAGGTTATTAAACCAGGGGTAACTACAACAGATGATATTGTATGGTGGTATCGCGATAGAATTAGAGAACTAAATTTTGTAACATGGTTTCACCCTTCAGTTAGTATCCAGCGTGGAGATAAACAAAGTTTTGATTTTTTAGAATCTTTTTCAAATGCTAAACCAGATAATACGGTCCTCCCGGGAGACCTACTACACGTTGATTTTGGGATAACTTACCTAAGTTTAAATACGGACACACAACAACATTCTTATGTACTAATGCCAGGCGAGAATACTGTTCCAAATGAATTAAGTCAAGCATTGGCAACAGGAAATAGACTTCAAGATATTCTAACGAATCAATTCAAAACTGGTCGCACAGGGAATCAAATGCTTTTATCAGCTTTAGAGCAAGCAAAATCAGAAGGTATTAATCCTCAAATTTATACACATCCAATAGGCTACTATGGACATGGCTCAGGGCCTACTATTGGGATGTGGGATAAACAAGAAGGTGTCCCTGTAAATGGAGATTATCCTTTATACCCAAATACAGCTTATTCTATTGAATTAAATGCAAAAGTCTTTATTAAATCGTGGGGGAAAGAAGTTGCTATTCAGCTTGAAGAAGATGCTTTTTTTGATGGACAAACTTGTGAATACATTGACCCAAGACAAACTGAAATGATAATCATTGATTGGGAAATAGATAAATAAAATTAGTGGATTTCAAAAATTCCAGTTTCTTTATTCTTCCTAACTTTATCATAATCAAAACATCGTCCATTCATTGCAATATAGACTCCAGGTGGAAGACTTTGAACAAACCCAAGCGCACTTCCTAAATTAAATAAACCATCAGAGCTCCCAAATTTATAAGGAATCATTGCGCCTGTTAATACTATTGTTTTATTAAGTTTTGATTTTGCGATTATCTTTCCTGTTTCTGCCATGGTGTCAGTACCGTGCGTAATAATAATTTGTTCTTCTTCTGAATTTCTACAATTTTCAACAATCAGATTTCTGTCTTCTTTTGACATCTCTAAACTATCGATCATCATTAACGTTCTAATCTTTACATCAATTTTAGCTCGACCTAAATCAAGCATCTCTCGCATATGAGTATCTTTAAAAAATAATTTTCCATTAATTTCATCATATTCCTTATCAAAGGTTCCACCTGTAATAAATATTTTTACTGACATTTATAATAGTTCCATTATGTTTTCCGGTGGTCTTCCAATTACTGCCTTCTGGCCTTTAACAACAATTGGCCTTTCAATTATTTTTGGATATTTTATCATCGCATTGATCATCTCTTGATCTTTATCTATCAAATCAACTAATTGATTATCTTTAAACTCTGACTCTCCTTTTCTAGTGAAATCTGAAGGCCGTTTATCTAATAATTTAGAAATCTTCTCAAGTTCATTGAAAGAAGGAGGAGTCTTTAAATATTCAATTATTTTTGGTTCAATACCATTGTCACGCAATAGTTGGAGTGCTTTCCTACTCTTGCCTCAGCGTGGGTTATGATAGATTGTAAATCCGTCCATTTGTCCTCAATCCTTTGTCGGTTAAGTATAATTTGTTATACAAAGTTAAGATGTTAATACTTGTATTAGCAATCTGACAAAATGGATTCATACTATGCCATATATTGTCATTTGGAACACACCAAATTGGAACACCTCTAATTA
>CAJJBS010000015.1:4063-7046 GCA_905182385.1 Fidelibacterota bacterium TCS55 | reverse complement strand
TATCTCCAGCTGAGACATTATAATTAAAGATTAAAGTATTACTTCCTGAACCAGAAGAATAGTTGACTATCGCATCCGTGGAACCTGTCTCTAGTGAAATTTGAGGAGTACCAGTTACGAAGACTTCTTCACCAAAAATTGCCGTGACTTGAATTATGCTACCTACACCATAGGTTCCGTTTGCTGTCGTCGAAGTTATTGATGTAACCGTTGGTACCGTCAAATCTCTTAAATTAATAGAATTATTACTTTGCGATGTACTCGCTTCATTATTATTCGCATCGTAAATAGAGTCATCTTTAGGGTTTACGACGAGAAGTTCATTTCCATTAGGAGTTCCAGTTAAGCTAAAGGTTAAAGTATAAGTATTGCTACTAATTGAGATACCCGTCGGAGTAGCACTTCCAAGCGTTGCAATACCGCCTGTAATTGATAGTACAAAATCAGTTTTCTCTAGAGCTCCACTACCACCTGTTGCATTAAATACCGCTTCTGAAAACGTCACAGCAGCAGAACTATTATCTGAAGCCAATGCGATTCCTGTAATAATTGGTACAATTTTACTATTTAGATTAACTCTATTATTACTTTGCGATGTACTGGCTTCATTTCCAACTAGATCATAAATAGAATTATCTACAGGATTAACAACCAATACTTCTGCTCCAGTTGCAGTGCCGGATAGGCCCACACCTAAAGTGTAAACATTACCACTCTTGGATATACTAGTTGGCGTAGTATTTGAAAGCGTCGCATCACCTAAAGCAAGAGAGAAAACAAAGTCAGCAGCTTCTAAGGCGCCACTACCACCATTTGTATTGTACACCGCTTCAGAGATAGTAACCGCTAAAAGACTATTATTTGAAGATAAAGAAACTGAAGTAATTAAAGGATTAACATTGTCATTTAAAAAAACAGAATTATTAGTTTGAAAAATTGCTGATTCATTGCCTGTCAAATCATATATACCATTATCAACAGGATTAACAGATAAGACTTCATTCCCATTTGAAGTCCCACTTAAACCAATTCCTAACGTATAAATTTTTCCGTTAGCTGAAATACTAGTGGGCGTAACACTAGATAACGTTGCGACACCGCCATTAATTGTGAAAGCAAAATCACTTGCTTCCAATGCTCCACTTCCACCATTTGTATTGTAAGACGATTCAGTCATTGTAACAGCAATTGATGAGTTATTCGATCCGAGAGCCACCGATAATATCTCAGGTGGAGTCTCATCAGGTAAATAACCAATATTATTACTTTGAGCTATAATTGATTCATTGCAATTAGCATCATATACTGAATCATCAGCTAGATTGATTTTTACTTTCTCAGAGCCTAAAGTCTTATTAGTTGTACTAATTACAATTGAGTAAGTATTACCACTAGCAGCAATGCTAACAGGTGTAGAAAAAATATTTGTATGATTATATACCTCAACGCTTTCAACAACAAAATCTTCAACTTCTAAAGCACTTCTACTACAATCACCGTAGACTGAATCACCAAAAGTTACTTCATAAGTTCTTCCGCCTTTAAAGATTACACTAATAATTGTTGCCGCTAGCTTATCATTTAATGTTTTTATTCCATTTTCTTGAGATGTTGGCATCGCATTACCAGCAAGGTCAAAAATACTTGATGCATTCACTGGAGTAATAGCAATGGTTTCAACACCACTAGGAATTCCAGATATATTTAAGAAAACGCGAATAACAGTCTCGCCACCTGACAAAGCCGCTGCACTTCCTTCAACTGTATTGTCGTTTTTCTTAATACTACTGATAGATACACCTGAAGCATTACCACTATTTTTAGCAAAAGTAAGGGTAAAGTCTGATGCCTCTAAAGCTCCGCTGCCATTCTCAGTATTGTATACAGCTTCGCTTATCGTCAAATCTATATAACTATTATCACTCGCTAAGGATGATGAGGCTATTATGGGCACAACGCCATCAACGACCAATGCTTTATTTGTACTTAATGAACCTGAAGCACCAGGTGTTGGAAACGTTAAGGTTGCTGCATTACCAGTTGCATCTTTTATTGTACCACTATTTAAAACAAGAGCATTCTCAGATTGATAATCAAGATCACTACTAATATCCCCTGGTACTACAGTATAATTCCATGTTAGTACTGCCCCTCCACTTCCACTTGTATAATTTATAACTTGATCACTGGAACCTGTTTCTAAAGTAAGCCTAGGTCTGCCAGTACCATCTTCTTGAAATAAAGCTGAATTAACAACTACTGATTCACTAAAAGTAACCTCAATTGCAATTTCGTCACCAATTTTATAAAGGCCATCAGCCGTAGATGAAGATACCGAAATTATACTTGGTGCTGTTAAATCATTTAATAATACTGAATTATTATTTTGGAGCGAATCAGCTTCATTTCCAGCTCCATCAAAAATGCTATCATCTAATGGGTTTACAAACAAAGTATCTAAACCATTTGATGTCCCAGATAAATTTATTCCTAAGGTGTAGACGTTCCCACTAGCATCTATACTGGTAGGTGTAGCACTACCTAGTGTAGCTGTACCTCCACTGATTGTAAATGCAAAATCAGAAGCTTGCAAGGCCCCGCTACCACCATTTGTATTAAATACAGCTTCCGACATGGTTACTGCTAATGTAGTGTTATCAGCTGAAAGTATAACACCCGTTATTATTGGTTTAAGATTATCGTTTAATGGGATTGCACCTGTAGTTTCAGAAGCTGCCATTGATCCACCATTACTATTGTAAACACTAGTTCCATCTAAAGGAGTGATGGTTATTGTTTCCACACCACTTGGCGTACCTGTAATATTTAAAAATACACGAATCAAACTCTCCCCACCTGATAAGGCTGTTGCAATCGCTTCAGCTGTATTATCATCTTTCTTAATGCTACTTATACTAACGTTCGTTGCATTTCCACTATTTTGAGCAAAACTAAGGGTAAAATCTGAAGCTTCTAAAGCCCC
>CAJJBS010000015.1:0-4053 GCA_905182385.1 Fidelibacterota bacterium TCS55 | reverse complement strand
TAAAGCCCCACTACCTCCAACAGTATTATAAACGGCTTCACTAATGGTTAAATCTATATAACCATTATTACTTGCTAAAGAAGTTGATGATATCTCAGGATCTGAAAACTTGGCCATAACACCAACGATATTTTCTAAGAACTCTTCATTGTTTTGACTACTAACAACCCCACTACTATAATTTATATGCGAGGAAAATATGTTCACTCCTAGAACGAGAACTATTTTACCAGGATAACTGACACTTAAGTCCTCGGAATTCCACACTGCAGTAAATGCCCGGTCATCAGCTGTTTTGGATAACGCAGTACCATTTCCTAAATTACTAAGATATGAACTCGCTGGTTCATAAATGTTAATTACATTATTGGGAGTACGAAAAGCACTCTCAACAATGTGGAAATTACTTCCCGTGGATCCACCATACACCACCTCTCCTCCACCAACATCTTTAATAAAAGATATAATAGAATTATTTCTTGTCATAAAACCTTGATGTTCACCTAACAAATAAACTGTTCCACCATTTGATAGAATAGTCTTTAGCTTTGTTATTTCTGATGAACTTAATGCACTTGCAAATCGAATATCCCAAATCTGATCTAAAGCACTAACATCACTTGGGTAACTTTGTCCAGAAGTAACAGAATGTCCAACAGCTTCTAATTTAGATTTTATATTTGCTAAACCTTTTTCAGTAGTAGCCCTTTCTGTACTCAAATTAATAGAGATAAATGCTTGCTCAGATAAACGTGATTCAGGAATGTATTTATTTGAATTCTCTTTAATAGATAGCTTGTATTCCTCAAAATGACCTTCCATATATGGACTAAGGGTAGTTGGGTCAATAGCTTTTTCCATATCTATAGAATCAAAAAATGCTTTTTCAAATTTTTGTGAGTCATTTATTGAAAACTCTTTAAATTTGGATAGTTCTTCAGATTGGGAAAAAGAAAAAGTAAATAAACCAAAAAGCAAAAATATAAAATATTTATTTTGCATTGATAACCCCCTGACCATATCCTTTTATCGCAATAGGAATATCATCTTTATCTACAAGCTCTGAATCTTTACTAACACTAATATTGGCTGCACCAGCAGCAAAGGATTTAAACGTTATAATTGCAAGGTTTCCACTACCACTAACTTTTCTTTCTGTGCCAAGATATGATGTGAAAATACTCAAGACTCCTTTATTATCATCATAAACAAATAGTGGTGCTTGACTACTTTCAAAAAAGTCACCTGGCTGAACATCAGCAACATTTACTTTTGTAAAATCATAATTAATAACTGCATTTGCACCACTTAAATCCGTCACCTGAATTATATAAACACTCATATCCGCAGATTCTTCGACATTTAGATTAATATCTTTTGGATATAATGTAAGAGCAGGTGGAAATATTCCAGCTTGCTTATTTCCATCAATATCAAAAGGACTATCGTAAGGATAATCATGAGTATCTAATTGACACCCAATGAATAAAAACATTAGTAATAGAAATTTATTTTTAATCCAATGCAATGGAGAACCTTAATTGTGGTTGTTTTAATTTTTGATTATAAACAAAATCAAAAAGTGGTTTTTGATTTGAAGCACTAACTGATTTTGATTTTGGAGCAGTCAAATAAGCATGAATTAAATTAGCTGCATAAACTCCAAGTCCTAGATTGATCATAAATTTAGCTTCTTCAGCTGCAGTCTCTTCTTTTAAACCTGCTTGGATTCCCAAATTTCTAAATTCTCTAACTGATTGCGGATCTTTTGCATTCATATATTTATCGTAATAATCTTCAGATTGATCATATGCTTTTTTATATTGATCATAACTACTATATGCTAAAAATCCAATTGTTAGCCCTGACCCCATCCATAGATAGCCTATTACATCTTGCCCTGCATATATTTGACCTAGTCCAGGAACTAAAGCTGAACGAAGAACCGTTCCCAACACTGTTGCATTTTCATTTAAAGCATCATCTCCATTACGCTTTTTCAATAGAGCACGTGGGATTTCAGCTCCCAAGACTTCCCAAGCTGCAATTTGTATTTCATTCATTAAAACTTCAGCGTCTCCCGTGAACCTTTTATCTCGATTTGATAAAACGGAATCAGCTTTAATATCTATCATAGTGACGTTTAGTGCAAAAGGTGATCCATTAATATACTCGAATTCATCTAATTTTTCAATTTTTCCAATAATAATTTGATTGACATTCAGCAACTTGCCTAATTCAGAAAAACATTTATTATCATTACAGTCTTCTAAGTTAATTCCTTTTTGTGAAGCTACTTCCTTCATTCCTATTCTATCGTAGACCACAACTCTTTTAGTCTTATTTAATTCAATAGCAAATTCATTTGTTAATACTTCAGCTTCTAATTTAATAATGCCTACAGGCGTAAAATCAAGAACAGCTATAATTTGATTTTTATTATCATTACTCTCATCCGCAGGAGCAGTATCAGCTTGACCTAATAGGATAGGCAAACATAACGCATAGATTGTGAATTTAATATTTTTACTTACTTTATATATATAGGTACTTAACATCATATTGAATTTTCCGCAGCTTGAGTTTATATCTTTGAATAGTGAAAACCAACCCTTAACATATTTTCAAACCTATTAAGTAAAAACGATGTATTTAGTTAAATAGACACAATAAATTAAGTGAATGAAAATTGGCAATTTAAATATAAGTACGCCCATTCTACTTGCCCCTATGGCAGGCGTAACAGACTACCCCTTTAGAGTATTGTGCAAAGAGCAAGGTGCTAGCATTGTTTATTCTGAATTTGTATCAGCCCATGGAATAATTAGAGAAAATGCCAAAACTTGGCAAATGATTGAGTTTACTGATTTTGAAAGACCTATTGGTATTCAAATTTTTGGCGATACACCTGAAGTCATGAGCAAAGCAGCTAAAATGGTAGCTGATAAATTTTCACCAGATATTTTAGATATTAATTATGGTTGCCCTGTTCCTAAAGTGACAAAACGAGGTGCCGGATCAGCAGCGCTTCGCGACCTCTGTTTAATGGATGATATAACAGCAGCTGTAGTCGAATCAGTCCCCAATATTCCTGTTACTGTTAAAATGCGTGCTGGATGGGATAGTAGTTCAATTGTTGTCCCTGAAGTTGGTCCGAGATTAGAAAAGTTAGGTGTAAAAGCTATTGCTTTACATCCACGGACAACCAAACAAAGTTATTCAGGTGAAGCAGATTGGAGCCTTATAAAAAGATTAAAAGAAGCTACCTCTATTCCTATTATTGGCAATGGCGATATTAAATCACCCGATGATGTAATGCGTATGTTTGAGGCAACTAATTGTGACGCAGTAATGGCTGGTCGGAGTGCTCTTGGCAATCCATGGTTTTTTAAACAAGCAAATGCTCTTTACAATGGTAAGACGCCACCTCCCGCACCTTCCCTTTTAGAAAAAATTTCATATTGCCGTCGTCATTTCGATCATATGATTGAATGGCACGGAGAAAGAATAGGTACTAACTTAATGCGGAAACATTTCGGTTGGTATATTCGTGGGTTTGAAGGTGCCTCCCCATATAGAAAAGCACTTGTTTGCGCACCTGACAAAGAATCAATAGATTCAATTTTAGATTCAATTCAATAACCATTTCATTTATTGAATCCTCGCTTTTTCTCAGATAAATTTGTAAGCTTTTTTTATAATTAATAAAAGATATATGAAAAATAATAACACCATTCCTAAACCTATAAATGAGCCTATTCTATCTTATGCACCCGGAACGCCAGAAAAAGCTAGCTTAAAGAAGTGCATTCAGGGTTTAAAATCTAAAAAATTAGAAGTCCCTTTAATTATAGGCGGGCAAGAGATAAAATCTGATAACTTGAGTGAAATGTCTATTCCTCATGATCATCAACACATTCTTGGAAGCTATCATAAAGCAGGATCAAAAGAAGTTAATATAGCCATTGAAGCAGCTCTAGAAGCTTGGAAACTATGGTCAAAAACTAGCATAGAAGAACGAGCAAAGATATTTTTGAAAGCTGCTGACCTTTT
>CAJJBS010000014.1 GCA_905182385.1 Fidelibacterota bacterium TCS55 | reverse complement strand
TCATGAAGGTATGCCGAATGTTGCAATGGAGAGTATGGCCTTAGGTAAGCCTGTGATAGCTTCTAATGTAAATGGAGTATCTGAGTTAATTCATCATAGAAAAACGGGATATCTATTAGATTCATTAAATATAGATATAATTTGTAATGCAATTAAGTTTGCTGTCGAGAATCATGGTTGTGAAGAGATTCAAAGTTGGGGAGTAGCTGCTAGAGAGCATATTGCTAGAAACTTTACTTTGCCTCAAATGTTAGATCAACTTGAATCTTATTTTTATAGTCAAATTAATTTTGAATTTAGATAAGTTAAAATAAGATGCTCAAAGTTCTATTTGAAAATCATCATCTTTATTACTTACCTAATTTTATACCTATTATAGATGTTATGAAAAAACGAAAGGAATATGATATATATGTTTCTATTCCAGCTATTATGCCTAAAGATGAAAAACATATCTTTATTAATGCTATAAAAAAAATAAATGTAAAAATAATCATATCAGAAAATGAAAATGAAAGAGTTAAAATAATAAAAGATGAAAAATTTGATATTATAATTGTGGGCAATGTTGGAGAACTTAATAATATCGTAAATAATGATACTTTAGCTGTGATGGTCTATCATGGAATTGGACTTAAGCAATCTTATTATAATGATATTGATAATAGAATCAATTTACGCTCGGTTGAGTCAAAATCTAGATTTTTAGAGCTTAAAAATCATGGCCATCAAAACCTAACTCTTACTGGTTTTACAAAATGTGACCCCTTAGTTAAATCAGAAAATATTTTAGATCTTGATTCTATGGGTTTGAAAGCAAACCGAAAAACAGTATTATATGCTCCAAGTTTTTATCCTACTTCTTTGGATCAATTATTACCTATACTTGGAAATATTAGCTATGAAAATAATTTAATTATAAAGCTCCATAATTTTAGTTGGCATCAGGAAAGATATCTTTATCAAAGTAAATCTATTATGGAGTTAAGTGAAAAATTTGAAAATATCTATTTAGTCCCTCCTGAAGAATTTAATATTATTCCATTTTACAGAATTTCAGATTTGCTTATTTCTGATATCTCATCAACAATTTTTGAATATTTATATTTGAATCGGCCTATAATTATGGCTGATTGCTTTAATCTTAGAACTAAAGATCAAATATTTAATAAAAGATTTTTAAAAAAAATGGATATAGAAAGAATGGAGGGGGTTGACTTTACTTTTAGATTAAGTAACCCTGAAGATTTAACATCTTTAGTCTATCATGGATTAGAATATCCTTTAGACCTTGAGCAAGAAAGATTAAGAGCTCAGATAGAATATTTATATAGTGTTGATGGAAAAGCATCGATTCGCTTGCTTGATGCTATAGAAAAAAAAATAATAGATAATAATAAATGAGAATAGGCGTTTTTTGTCCAAGCTGGGTCGGCGATGCTGTTATGTCAATCCCATTTTTTAATCAATTAAGGGAACATCATAAAAATGCAGTCATCTTTGCTATATCAAAATCATGGGTTTCACCTATCTTTACTAATCATCCAGATATCAGTGAAATAATTTCATTTGAGAAGAAAGATATTTCTGGAATACGTTCGACTAAAAATTCAGGACTAAGTTTGAAGGCATTAGATTTTGATATTTTTTATTTATTATCTGATTCATATCGTTCAGCATATATAGCTAGAAAATCTGAGACACCAATTATAATTGGCTATTCAGGACAAGGAAGAACGCAAATGTTAACAAGAGTAATTAGTCGTTCGAAAAATAAAACCCACAGAATTAATTATTACTTAAATTTATTAATTGATCAAGACTTCGTAATGAAATCGCAAAATCATTCAGGAATTAAAATTACTCAGAATGAGAAGCAATGGGCACAAATAGAATTATCTAAATTAAATATTGAAGATCCAATTGCATTCTTTCCATTTAGTGTCGCTAAATCCAGGAACATCCCTGAACTGCAGATATTATTATTTTTAAAAAATACAAAAAAAAATATTATAATTTTTGGTGGTAAAGAAGATCGAAAATCATCTGAAAAAATTATATCTGAATTACAAGTTCCTAACATTTTTTCTTTAGTAGGTAAGTATGATTTAAGGAAAAGTATAGCACTCATTTCACAATGTAATGGAGCTATTGCATCCGATAGTGGTTTGGGACATATCTCAGCAAATATTGGTGTACCGACGGTTTCAATGTTTGGAGCTGGTGACTCTGATATTACTGGGCCAATTGGACCCAAAACAACTTATTTGAATGAAAATGTATATTGTAGTCCGTGTTTAAAAAATAATTGTGATAACAAAAAAGAGCCACTTTTATGTTTAAATAGAATTAAGCCAGAAAAAGCTTGGGATGCTCTATTTGCACTCTAGTTTTGAATTGAGTAATGGCCTAGGTTTTTTTCAGCCTTTTTTAAAAGAGTTTGTTTTATAGACTTAAATAGACTTGCAGTATCTGGAAAAACTGTTTCATCATTAATAGTCTCTAATAATCCAGATTCTATTTTTCCACCTGATAAACTAAATTCCATTTTCCAATCTTTATCAGCAATAAGAAATTTTTTCGGTCTTTCTGTTATTTCGCACTCTTGTATTATTGCATAATCTAAATTTGGATTATAATCTAATAATGACTTTCCAGATACGATTTCCTGGTAAGGGATTGAGATGTCAATATAGTCCATTATAGTTGGCATAATATCAGCATGGCTAGTGATATTATAATTTATATTATTTACTTCAGGCATATACATTATAAAGGGTGTAGAAGTTTGAACATTTTTTAGTGAATATGAATGTGCAAATCGTCCAAACTCATTGAATTCCTCTCCATGATCGCCTAATATAACAATAATAGTGTTTTCCATTTGACCATTGGTTTCTATTCTGTCAACTATTTTGCGAATTTGTGAATCGACAAAGTAGGCACTATTTTTATAACGATTAAAAACCAAGTCTGATTCTTCACGTAACCCTTTTTCATATATTTGATAATGTCTATCAATGTATGGTTTAAACTTTCCGAACTCTTCTGGGAAATAATAATTATAATGCGTTGAGTAAAACCAAAGATAACTCAGATTTGGTGCGTTGGATGTTTTATTTGTAAATTTTTCCAAAAACTCATCAACCATAATTTGATCCCATTTAAATAGGTCGCTTCGCTTAACCATTGGATGTCCTAATCCTCCACCGTAACCTGTAAATTTGTAAACATTATCTATGGCATTAGTGAAAATATGTTTATCCATATCTGAATATCCAAGAGCTGTCGTGGTGTAAACATCAATTTCATATCCTAATTTGTCAAATATAGAAAGTGGTGAAGGTTGAAGTTCTTTTTTATATGATGGATACCAATAAAAAGGAGTTTGACCACTGAGTGTTCCAAAGATTCCATTTCCCGTACAATTACTGTTACTAAAATGTTGTTTACTAGATATCCACTTATCTTTTGATTTATAATAGTTGAGGTTTGGCATTATTTCTGGCACATTCATATCATATCTGAGACTTTCAAAAACAAGAAAAACAATATTGACATCGTTCTTATCTGCAGTTATCTCCTTGATTCTCTCACTTAGTTTATTTTGAGAGTCAAGAAAGTCTGACTCAAAATCCCATGTAATTTTTGCAGCAGCTTTTTCAGCTTTTGATGGTGCATTGAGTATTGGTTTCCAAACTTTACTCATACGTAGAACAGTATAAGAAGGAATTGAGTTCCAATTTGTTAATGTATCTTCACGTTCAGTATAATAAAAGTATGAAAAGAATACTTTTTCAATTAGAGATAAAATAACTAATATTTTAAAAATTTGGTAAAAGTTATTTGTAATAAAATTAGGTATAAGGGCGAGATATTTGCTATAAAACCAAATTGAAACTTTTAGTGAAAAAATAATCCATAGAATAGTTATTAAAAGTTGAAAAGTTAATAATATTAAATCTGATAAATGAACACCCATATCTTGCATCACACCGGCTTCAAATAAGAGTCCATATAATTTTAAATTAAAATGATCACGATAAATAGATAACACTTTGGCATCAATTACTGTAAAAATAAATGTGAATAAAATTAAAAATACAGTTAGATAACGAAAGTTGAATTCATTAGATCTAAATATTTTAGCGAAACCTTTAGTCGCACCTTTAATAATGAGTATTAGAAAAAAAGGTGTATTTAATGTCATAAAAAAAAAGAAAGGTTCCATTTCAAATGGATTACTTAAAGATTTTTCTAAGTTAAGAAATAGTGCATTATTAAAAATATAAACTAATAGAATTAGCCAATTAGTAAAGTAAAATAAAGTTAATCTTGTCATTTTAAATCTATCTTTTTCATTAAAAAATTATGTTGCAAATTAACCTTATAAAATATTTTTCATCACAATAACTATCGGAGTTAATTTCACTACTATGAAATCAGTAATACTTGCAGCAGGAGTGTCACGACGACTTTACCCCTTAACTTATGAAATTCCTAAATGTCTTATAAAAGTTGGCGATAAAGCTATACTTGATAGACAATTAATGAGCTTACAATCTTCAAATATTAATGAAGTTATTATTATTGTAGGTTATTACCGTGAATTAATCATTGATCATGTGAAAAGCAATTTTCCTGATTTAAATGTTAAATTTGTTATTAATCATCATTATTTTGAAACAAATACAGCTTTTTCATTAAGGCTTTGTAGTGATTTTATTAATAATGAAGAATTTTTATTAATGAATGCAGATGTTCTTTATCCAAAAGAAGTTTTAACTAGAGTAATTAATTCAAATTACAACACTGTACTCGCAGTTGATATTAAACCTTGTGGACGTGAAGAGGTAAAGGTTGTAGAAGGTGAAGGCAATCGTGTTGTAGCAATTGGTAAAGAATTAATTGAAGATAATTCTTTAGGTGAATTTATTGGAGTTGCCAAATTTTCTAAAGAAATATCTAGTAAATTCATGAATTCTTTAGAGCGTTTAATTGCTTCAGGTGGAAATTCAGACTATTTTGAAGCTGCTATCCATCCACTTATGTCTAAGCATAAAATTTATTATGAAGATATATCTGATTTACCTTGTATAGAAATTGATTTTGTTGAGGATCTTGAAAAAGCACATGAACTAGTAAAGTCGGATTGGTTTAATTAATATAATTTGTTTACTGACCATTTAATTCATGGTTTCACTTATTATGAGAAAAAAATATGGTTTAGCTTCAAATTCTTGTGTTCTTATTAAAAATATTAATAGAGGGAGAATTAGTCTGCTATCAGATAAAGTTTTAAACTCATTTGATGATTATATTAATATTCTTAAGTATTAGAATGATATTTAATGTCCAAATTTTTATAAATTCTTTAATTCTTTAATTCTTTAATTAACTTTTTTAACTGCTACATAAAATTATGCTCCAAAAAATTCTTTCTGAAAAAATAGTTATTTGGCAACAAGAAATTGATTCTGTCATTAAAGAAAAAGGACAGAAGATTATTAGTAAAGTCACTGTTTCACAAGCATATGGTGGTATGCGTGGTGTAAAAGGCTTAACATGTGAGACTTCAGCTGTTTCAGCTGATAGTGGATTGATCATTCGAGGGTATCCTTTAAGGGACATATCTCATATCTCACCTGAAGAAGTATTCTATTTATTATTAACCGGCGAATTACCAGACTCTAGAAGTCTTAATGATATTCAAGATCAATTTAAAAATAACCAAAAGGTACCTGAATACATTTGGAAAATTCTTGAATCAATGCCAGAGAATTCTCATCCTATGACTATGCTCACGATTGCAATCCAAAGTTTACAAGTAGATAGTATTTTTGTAAAAAAATATAATGCCGGCACTCCAAAAACAGATTTGTGGAAATGGACTTTAGAAGATGGTCTAAGTTTATTAGGCGTAATTCCTGGAATAGCTGCAGGTATATATAGGATGCGCTATAATAAAGGTGCTCGAATTGAACCAGATAAGACTTTAGATTGGTCAGAAAACTTTGCACACATGCTTGGGATTCAAAATGAAGATTTTAAGAAGTTAATGCGTCTTTATCTTATGCTTCACTGTGATCATGAAGGAGGAAATGTAAGCGCATTCAGTTCTCTAACTGTTGCCTCTGCACTTTCATCCCCTTTTCTATCAGTTGCTGCAGGATTAAATGGTCTAGCTGGTCCTTTGCATGGATTAGCAAATCAAGAATGTTTAAAATTTGTTTTGGATGTGCAAGAACACTTTAGAGGTGTTCCCTCTGAAAAAGAACTTAAAGATTTTTGTTGGGACCGTCTTAATAGTGGTAGAGTAATACCTGGCTATGGTCATGCAGTCCTTCGATGCCCAGACCCAAGATTTTCAGCATTTATGGATTTTGGAAAAAATTATATTATAAATGATGATGTATTTTCAATTGTTGAATCTTTATTTAGAGTAGTTCCACCAGTTTTACAAGAGCAAGGAAAGGCTAAAAATCCATGGCCTAATGTAGATGCCGCATCAGGCTCATTACTTTATCATTATGGTTTAAAAGAATTCAATTATTATACAGTGCTTTTTAGTATTTCAAGAGCCATGGGAATAATAGCTCAAATGGTTATTAATAGAGCAATGGGAATACCCATAACTCGCCCCAAATCAGTAACTACAGAATGGATTAAAAATAATACCTGATTAGTTTTTTCTTGTTTATAAGTGTCTTATTTTTTGCCCATGGGAGATTTAACTCTTAAAGCCATTTCATTGCTATTATTGGTAAGTTGCGCTTCACACCCAACTATAAACCCACATTTACCTGAGCCAGGCAAGGTTAAAAAGGGGTACGCTTTATCCAGCGAAAATATTTTCCCTTATTTATGGGTTAGAAAAGGTATCTCAGATAAAAGCGAAATTGGGTTTCGTGTAGGATTACCAGTTTATGGTAGTGGAATTGATTATAGTAGAGTTGTTTATAAAAAAGATAATAAATGGGATTTAATCAATCTTGCATGGTCCTTAAACCCAAATTATAATATTGATGCTACTTATTATAAATTTAAAACAAAAAAAGGAAATGATGGTTTTTTAAAGTCAAGGTGGTGGGGACTTAGGGGAATGATAATACAAAATGGAATTACAAATCATACAAGTAACCGACTTGGTCTTCTTATGGGTTTTCAAGGTAATCCCAGATGGGGAATGGAATTTGGTTATTTCCATGATCCTACTTCTATTCCAATTTCTGAATTATTTAACCTGAAATGGGACCCTACAGCTGAAGGCGTCTCACCTCGCTTTATTGATAAACCTTTTAAAGATTCTGCAACTGGTTTTCCATCAGAATATTCACGGTTAACTGGCCTTTCATTAAGCATTTTTTTTGATCTAGATGCACCAAAGAAAAAAAAATAAATGGAAACTCTCTCTAAAAAAATCAAATTATATTTTAATGAAGCTGTTACTTTAAATTATGATGGACCATCAAATAAGCACCCAATCATAGTTTTAAATGCTCTAAAAAATATTATTGGTGATAATCGTAAAAATCCTTCAAAAATACTTTTGGATAGTATGAAAAAACTGATTAAAAAATATCCAAAAAGAACTGATGATAATATTCTCTTAAATAACATAGCAAAAGACGGAATAGGTCTTACTGTTTTTATATCAGATCTTGAAGATTCTTGCCAAAGTGGTGATTTGCAAAAAATGGAAAATTCTGCAGCTAAGATTCAATGGGTAAGTAAAAATGGTTTAGGAGTCCTCGAGGTATTAATAGAATTAGCGATTCAAGACTTTAGTAGACTAGGTATTTTGAGTTATCATTTACAACGAGCACATCACTTTGACGAAGATCAAAGCAAAACATGGTCATATAACCGCTGTTTACTAAATGAAATAGTAAAAGCACCTTTACCTCAGCCCCATAAAAAAGTAAAGAGTCAACCTAAGTTTATAATTCCTCACGAAAAGCAATTGTTAGCTAATATGGCTTCAGCTAATAGACTTTGGAATGGTGAGTTTATAAGAATCGATGGTATAAAAAGAGAGTTGTCTTATTGGTTTGATTCAATTCATATTGAAGCTGAGAATAGTTATAATATTCAAACTGAACTTGAAAGTTATATTGAAAGTGGTGGAAATTTATTTATTGAATTGGCAGAGAATCTCATTGAAAAACCTGATTTTGATTTTAAAATTATTCAATTAGAGTCTCTTAGGTTTTTTTTAGATAAATCATCAAAGAAGGGCTATTCAGTGATTTCTAAACATATAGAGGAATTATTTAAATGAATATAGGTGGATATGAACTTTATAGTATAGAAACTAGCGGATTCAGTCTAGATGGTGGTGCAATGTTTGGAATTATTCCTAAACCAATGTGGGAAAAAGAGGCTCCTCCCGATGATAAAAATAGAATTGCAATGGTTACTCGCTCTCTTTTATTAGTGGGTCATAATAAAAAAATAATTATTGACACGGGGAATGGTGATAAGTGGCAAGATAAATTAAAATCAATTTATAAAATAGATACTAAGACTATAAATCTTAAAACTTCTCTTGCTAAATATGGTTATGAGCCTGAAGATATTACTGATGTCTTTTGTACTCACATGCATTTTGACCATATTGGTGGCAATACCAAAATAGTCAAAGGTAAACTTGAACCAGTTTTTCCTAATGCAATCTATTGGATGCAAAAAGAAAATTGGAAGCTTGCAAATTCGACGAACGAAAGAGATAATGGGAGTTTTTTAAATGACGATTGGTCAATCCTTCAAGATAATGGAATGATTGAAATGGTAGACGGGAAAGAGTCTTTTCTTACAAATATAAATATAGAAATGTCTTATGGGCATACAACAGGAATGATGATGCCTATAATTCAAGATACTAGTAAAACTATTATTTACACAGCAGACCTCATTCCAATGGCAGCTCATATTCCACTACCATGGGTGATGGCATATGATATAAATCCTGTATTAACGATGGAAGAAAAACGAAAGCTATTACCTAAAGTTGTTGAAGAAGAATGGATTTTATTTTTTGAACATGACCCTATCCATCAAAGTTGCACTGTTAAATTTGATGGAAAACATTATCGATTAAAAGAATCTATAAATATCAGTGAGTGATGCTTCTGAAATGCAAATTCTTTTTAATAAAGGATTAAATGAATATGAAAAAGGAGACTACTTTGAAGCGCATGAAGCTTGGGAAGATTTATGGTCAGACTATAATCTTCCTGATAGAAAATTCATTCAAGGACTAATCCAGCTTTCTGTAAGTTTTGTTCATTTAAATAATGGGAATATGATTGGAGCAAGGAACTTATTAAAAAAATGCCAGGGTAAATTTTCAGATTACAAGGGAATACATAGACAAATAGATATTAATGAATTAAAGTTTGCTATTGAAGCTGTTAGTTTGACTTATGATAACATTCAAGAATCTTCTGAATTTGATTGGGATTTAGTTCCTGTTTTGAAAGTATTTTGATGGCTAATATTATATTATTTGTAAGAAATTTTCAAAAAGGAACTCAGCTATCTGATAGGCTTAGTTCAATTAATCTGAATGTTAGTTTTGGAGAATCTATTTATGATTTACCTGATAAATGTTCTTTAGCTATAATTGATCTTGACGATAAAAAATTTAATAATTTAGATTTTATTTCAGAGCTTAAAACAAAAGCTAAGATTAAACTTATTTGCTATAAAAATTTGATTAAAAAAGAATCACATAATGCAATGAAAAATGCAGGCTGTGATATCATAGTTACAAATGCTTCAATAGTTATGAATATTCAGACATTAGTTAAAAATTTATTAAAGTGACTAAATTTAGAGAAGAAGAATCAAATTATATCTTTTGAACAAAAATATAAGAATATAAAACCGAGGTTATTTGAAGAAATAAAATTATAATATCAAATAAAAATATAGATTCAGCCTAGAAGCTATTTCTTTTATTTTAATCCCTAACTTACTTAAAAGGTTTTTTTATTTGTATATTAAAATATGAAAAATTGGTTTAAAAATAATTCAGAATCACTAGCATTCAAGTTAATGGGTTGGTTAGGTGCAGGTTTAGTAATATTTGGTTATTATCTTAATGCTAACGAATTTTTGTCTTCTTGGATTGTTTGGATGTTAGGTAATGTTTTTGTTGGAATTTATTCAATTTATAAAAAAGCTTACTCTACAGCAGTAATGTCATTTATAATAATGGGAATGAATATTTATGGATATTTACGTTGGCTTTCATGAAACGTTTAATCTCAAATAAAGATTTTCCATCTACAAGTAACTTTACCTACCTAAATACTGCTAACGTTGGACTGATGTTAAATAAAGCAGAAAAATTTGAATTTAGTACAATAGCTTTTGGATGTGCTTTAGGATTTGCTAAATCTATAGATTTAATTAATGATATAGGCGTTGAAGAAATTTTTAAATACAATAGAGAATTGGCTGATATCTTAGTAGATAATCTTCGTTCTCAATCAGCAGTTATAACTTCATCAGATAAGAAAGATAGGTCGTCCATTGTAACTGCTTATTTTAAAAATAAAGATTCAAATAAAATTGTTGAATATCTTTGTAAAAGAAAAGTTCACGTTTCAACGAGAGGTAAGGCGATAAGGTTTTCTCCACATTTATATAACAATATTGATGATATTATTAATGCAAATAAAGAAATTAATGGAGCTCTTATA
>CAJJBS010000013.1 GCA_905182385.1 Fidelibacterota bacterium TCS55 | reverse complement strand
CCAAATACGTATCTTTTTTCAGAAGAAGAAGATGTCCAAGATATTATTGGAAGAATGATTAATGAATATAAAGAAAGAATAACTTTAGCATTTCGTGATCGAATGAAAGTACTAGGTATGAATGAAAATGAGATCATTACTTTAGCTTCAATAATTGAAGGTGAGGCAATCTATGATAGTGAAAGAGCAGTTATTTCTGGAGTTTATCATAATCGATTGAATATTGGTATGCGTCTTCAAGCTGATCCTACTATTCAATACATTATTACAGATTCACCAAGGAGGTTGTTGAATAAAGATCTAAAAATTAAATCTCCTTACAATACCTATTTGAATAAAGGTTTGCCCCCAGGTCCAATTAATAACCCAGGAATTGAATCGATTAAAGCAGCTTTATACCCAGATGAAACAGATTATATATATTTTGTAGCTACAGGAGATGGATATCATACATTTTCAAGAACAAAAGAAGAACACAATATAGCTAAGCGAAAATTTCAAAAAATACGTCGACAGTTAAAAAGACAACAGAAAAAAAAGGATAATACGTAAAATATGAGCAAAAGAAATTTAAATAAAGTTCAAAAATCTGCTGTTGAATCTTTCGGAAGACCTGTGCTTATCTTTGCAGGTGCAGGGAGTGGTAAAACACGTGTTTTAACACATAAAATAGCTCATCTAATTGAGAATAATCTTGTTTCAGCTTCAAATATTTTAGCAGTTACTTTTACAAATAAAGCTGCTCAGGAAATGAAGCTTAGGGTCTCTAAACTTTTAAAAGATAAGAATACATCTGTTAACCTAGGTACTTTTCACTCGATTTGTGCACGAATTCTTCGAAAAGAGATTCACCATCTAGGTTATACAGCTGACTTCTCAATATTTGATGTTAAAGATCAAGTTTCTTTAGTTAAGGTGGTCCTTGAAAAAATGGATATCCCGAAAAACTATGTTACACCTCAAGAAGTTCGTCATAAAATAAGTTATTTTAAAAATAAGTTAATTAGTCCTGATGAAGCTCAATCTAAGGCACACCTTGTTCTTGAAAAAACCTATGCTGATATTTATAAAAATTATCAAAAAGCATTATTTGAAAATAATGCCGTAGATTTTGATGATCTATTAATTTTGCCACTTCAACTATTTGAACAAAACCCAGAAGTATTGGAAAAGTATAGACAAGATTGGAAGTACATCCTTGTTGATGAATATCAGGATACTAATAAACCTCAATTTATGCTTATAAAATATTTAGCAGGTTCACATCAACAAGTTTGTGTTGTAGGTGATGATGATCAATCAATCTATGGTTGGCGAGGTGCTGACATCCGAAATATTTTAGATTTTGAAAAGACCTTCGGAAATTGTGAGGTTTTTAAGCTAGAAAAAAATTATCGATCTTCGGGGAATATTTTAGAAGCTGCTTCATCTGTTGTTAAAAACAACGAAGATAGAGCGCCCAAAGAACTTATAGCCAATAACGCCTTAGGCGAAAAGCTAGGACTAATTGAAACACATGATGAAATGGAAGAAGCAGATGCGGTTGTAAATGCATTAGAAAAAGAGATTAAGCTTGAGAAAAGAAATTTTAGTGACTTTGCAATTTTATATAGAACAAACTCTCAGTCACGTTCTCTTGAAGATTCATTCCGTCGCACAGGCATCCCTTACAATATTGTCGGTGGAGTACGTTTTTATGAACGTAAAGAAATTAAAGATCTTATGGGTTATTTATCTTTGATTGTAAATACTAAAGATACAATCTCTATGCGCAGAGTTATAAATTTTCCACCTTGTGGGATAGGAGTAAAGACTGTTGATAAGTGTGTAATTCAAGCTGAAAAAGACAAGCTTGAGTTGCTTGACGTTTTAAATAATCCTGAAGCTATGGGTATAAGAGGAAAACAAGCAGACTCTTTAATGAGATTTTATAACTTAATTAAAAAATATAATGAACTTCTTCCAAAATTAAATGCTGGTGAATTAGTAAGAACTTTAATAGAAGAATCAAGAATTAAAGAATATTATCGCAATAGTACAAATCCTGATGATACTGAACGTTTTGATAATATAATGGAATTTATCAAAAGTGTAGATGAATTTATGTTAAGAGATCCGGAAGGAAACTTGTCTCAATTTATTGAAGAAGTTTCTTTGTTAACAGACTTAGATAATTGGAATGATCAAAATAATCGTGTGACTTTAATGACTCTTCATGCAGCTAAAGGTCTTGAATTTCCAGTCGTATTTATTACAGGACTAGAAGATGGTTTGTTCCCAATGTATAGCGCCTTGGAATCAAAAGATAAATTAGAAGAAGAGAGAAGACTCTTCTATGTTGGCTTAACTCGTGCAATGCATAAAGTTTATTTAATGTATGCAAATCACAGAAGAAGAATGGGCTCTGATGATCTTTATGGAATGGTATCAAGATTTGTACACGAAGTACCTGAAGAGATGTTGGAAAAAATTTCATTTACTTCCGCATTAACGCGTAAGGTAGTTGGTGGAAGACCTGGAACCTACATAAGAACTGCAGTAAGTAGAACTGTTGTAGATTTTGATGACTTTAGTGTCGGTGATAGTGTTGAACATGCTATTTTTGGAATAGGTAAAGTGATGGCTTTAAGTGGCCAAGGTGAAAATCAAAGAGTTGGTATTGTATTTAAAGATGGTTTAAAAAAGAAACTTGTTGTAAAGTTTGCTAATCTTAAAAAAATTGAATCTTCTATTGATTAAAGATAATATGATATCTCATCATATTATTGAATATCCCTATGATAACTAAATTATTATACTAATTTTTAGCAGAGGATAGTAAGTTATGTCAAAATCAAATCTATTAAAAAATGCTTTAAAAAAAGAAGGTTTACGTTACACTCAACAAAGACAATTAATTTGGGATGAACTTTGTTCATCTGAAGATCATAGAGATGCGGAAGAAATATATTTATCTTTAAGGAAAGATGGCGTTAATGCCTCAAGAGCTACTGTTTATCGGACTATAGATGTCCTTGTTAAAAATAAGTTGGTTAGAAAACTTGAGTTAGGTGATGGTAAGGCTCGATATGAGAATAAAATAGATTCAAGTCATCATGATCATTTAATTTGTGTTAAATGTGGGAAGATTGAAGAGTTTATGGATGATAAGATAGAATCTATACAAGATGATATTGTTAAAAGTTTGGGTTTTAAGATGATTCGACATATTCATCAATTATTCGTTTTATGTGATAAATGTCAATAGATAAATAATGTTTTTAAAATTATTTTTTTATTTTTCTTATCTTTTAATTTATCCCACTGCAGGTCCAGAGTTAATTATTGGAGAAGAAAGAGTTTCACCAGGGATTATCTTTATTTTTGAAGGAGCAGTGAAAGATCAAATTTTCCCAAGTTCTTTACACTTGAACCAAAAAAAAACTAGTGTTCATATTGAAGCTAGAGTTAACTGGGATAAGGCAGATATTCCATTAGGAACTCCTCCAGGAGGATTTATACCATATCTGTATATAACGGCAACTTTGACTAATGAAAAATCAGGATTGCAAACTTTTATAGATTTAAAACCTCATATTAATCTTGTAGATAATTTGCATTATGCAAGAAATATTTCATTGCCCGGGTTAATAAATGATCTGTATTCAGTCGAGTTTAATATTTCACCACCAACAGAGTTTGATGTAGCTCTACATAAAGACTGGTTAAATAAGTTTGGAGATAAAATTATGTCAAGTCATAAATTCAATTATAATAGTATAAATTTTAAAGAAATTGCACAAGCAAATCGAGAATAATAGTTTAAGAATTAAGCTATTATTTTTTCCATTTTTTCCCATTTCTTTTTACTTGATTTAATATTTTTAAAACCTATCTTTTCATAAAGCGCTTTAGCACTGTTGTTTTTAGGCACAACATTTATTGTTAAAGCTTCCATGTTTTTATTTTTTGCTAAAGATTCTAAATGTTCAAGCATTTTTGTTGCTAGTCCTTGATTTCGATATTTTGGATCAGTGAAAATATGGAAAGCATGTGCTTTCTGAGTATTTTCATTGAATCTGATATTCCCAAGTCCAATTATCCACATATCATTTTTCCAAGAGAAACTTTCAATATTTGATTCTTTATATGAGAGTTCAACCCATTTTTTAAAATTGAAAGGGTAGCTCATTCGTGGTTCTATCAAGTTTAATTCTTTTGGGTTATTAAACCAATTGGCAAGAACTGTTTCAAGAATGCGTATATCTTTTGTTTTTTTGTAACTTATATTTTTGATTTTGATGGACATGGGTCTTTATGAATATTGTTGTAAGTTTATCTACTAAATTTAGAACCAATGAAGTCTATAATCCCTATTTCAAAATTTAAATCTGGTGAAACCATTCAAGGTTTCTATCTATGTGTTGAAAAATATATACGACATACTCGTTCAGGTGAATTATATCTTGACTTAGTATTGAGGGATCAAACTGGCCAAATAAATGCAAAAGTTTGGGAAAATGTTAAAGAGTATGAAAAAAAATTTAAAAGTGGAGACCCTGTAGCATTAAAAGGTGAAGTTGATTTATTTTTGGATAAACTTCAATTGAATATTAAACGAATAAATAAAGCTACTATCCAAAATTATGCTCGTTATGGATTTGACCCGGGACTTATTGTCCCAACTGCAAAAGAAAATCCTAAAAAAATGTGGACTGAAATAATTAAGATAATTAGATCTATTAAAAATCCATTTTTAAAAAAGTTATGCTATAACATTTACAATAGTAATAAAGAAAAATTGCTTATTCATCCAGCTTCTCTATTAAATAGTCATAATTATCGTTCAGGATTTCTTGAACATATTTTATCTATGTCGCGTTCAGCGATACTTATGTCACGATTATATAAACTAGATAAAGATTTAATATTAACAGGCATACTAGTGCATGATATTGGTAAACTAATTGCAATTGACTATGATTATGAATCGACTATTTCGAAAGATGGTAATTTGATTGGTCATATAGTTATTGGGCGTGATTTGACTACAAAAGAAGCTGAAAAAATTAAAAAATTTCCTAAAAATCTTTTAATGAAGGTTGAACATATTATTCTTACAAATCAAACAGGTTTTGATAGTAAAAGTCCTAAAAGGCCTGCTTTTAAAGAAGCATTACTTGTACAATCAATTAAGTTAATGGATATTCAATTAAATCTGATGGATAAATCATTAAATGAAGATAGTGAAGTAGGTGAATTCACTAATCATTTTAATTATTTTAAGACCCATTTATTTAAGGAGAAGAATGGAACTAAATAACTTAGTTAGAGCGTCAATATTTTGTGCTTTGGCTATAGGCATGGGTTTTTCATTGATTTTAGTACCTAATATCGAATTGATCACCGTGATTGTTTTCATGTCGGGTTTAATGCTTGGTTTGAGATGGGGTGCTTTAGTTGGAGGAACGGCTATTTTTATTTATTCAGGTTTAAACCCAATGGGTTCGGGTTTGAGTTTTCCTCCTTTATTTTTCATGCAAATTATAGGTATGGCAATCACAGGTTTTATTGGAGGATTATTTAAGAGTTTTTTTCTATCAAAAAATACTAGTATGATTAGTTTAATATGTCTAGGGTTTTTAGGTTTTTTTTGCACTTTTATTTATGATTTTTTAACACTTATTTCATATCCTTTATCTGCTGGATTAGGGATGTCTGGAATTATGGCTGCTTTAGTAAAAGGTATTGGATTTACTTTACTTCATGAAATATCTAATGTAATTGTTTTTATTGTAACTGTTCCGAAAGTAATTAAGTATCTAAAGTAATTAATGAAACGTTTAATTATTTCAATTTTTTTTATGAAGTTACTTTTTTCTCAAGCAGAATATACAGTTCCATTTGATTGGAGTGGCCAAAATGGATTCATGATTAATGATGGAGCATTGTTTTGGAATAGAAGTTGGACTTCAGGAGTTTTATTGTTTGATGGAACTTATTCGAGTTATCCTGAACGTTATGGTAGGCATACTTCAAATAAATTTAATCCATTAGATATAGGTTCTTTACCAGTTTTTAATGATTTACCAGACACGTCAAATATCAATACTCATTTTAATTATAATAGAGGTGATTATAATTTTGATCAATTAAGCTTAAACGCAACTTATGAATCAAAAGATCAATATATTAATATTAATGGATTTAAAAGATCGGATGCAGGGAATACAGGGCATTATTTTCACCCTAGTGGAAGAAACTCACCTATTCATCACTCCTATAGATTAGATTATGGTGTAAAGCATGGTAAACGCCAAGTGGAGACAAGTATTGGGCGTTATATAACAAATAGTGGCTTACCTGATTCTACTCAAAATGGATTAGAGAACGGAAATATTATATCAGCTGGGTTAAAAGTTTCACAATCAGTTGGCAATTGGAAAATCAATTCTCATTTTGCAAATTTTATGCAACATAGGTTAATTAATCATTCATCGTTTATAGATTCAAACTATCGCGATATTAATAGAACTTTAATAAATATTCAGTTAGAAATAAAAAATGGAAGAATATTTGGGATTCAAAATCAGTCTCAAAATATTAGTTCAAGTATTCATAATAGATCTTTGCAATGGACAAAAATATATGGTCAGCTAATTTTTAAAAACTTTTCTATTTTGGGTGGAGTACAGTTACTGAATTCAGATGATACTTTTCCATTTATCTGGGAAATAAGCCATGATAATAAGTATAAAAATATTTATTATGAACTCTCATCTAAAGGATCTCCAAGTCCTAAGCATCCTGACCTTGATGATCCAAATGATAATTCATCATTTGATTATTGGAATAGATCTTCTTTAAAGTTTGGAGTTACTTTATTAGCCTTAGACCTTTCAGTTTTTCTTAATTCTACTCAGACCGGTATGAAAGCTTTTGAGGGGCATAATATATTTATGACTGGTGGTAATATTACTTATTCTCATCAAAGTGGTTGGAGTATTTTTTCTAATATAGTAACACAGGTGGATTCTAGTGTTTTTGGAGGAGGAGGAACATTTATAAAAACAGGAATAAATGGAAAAGTAAAAATATTTAGTGATAATATGATAATTGATTTAAAGCTTTGGTCAAATACAAGCTCTGGAAGAAAATCTTCATTTGGATATAACCCCTTACTTCAAATTCCTTTCGAGAATTCTAACTCACAATGGATAATTGAAGATTCTCAAATATTGAATTTTGAAGCCAATGCAGATATTTCTGGTGTTATTATAAGTTATAAAATAAATAATATTCTAAATGCAATTGGTACTACAAATGAAAAAGCATGGTTCCGACCTAACCATTTATATCCACAGTTAGGTCGGATGGTTCAATTTGGAGTCACTTGGTACTTCAATAACTAGAAATCATTCTTTCCAAATTGCAAAATCACCGGGTGCTGCACCAACGATAAATGTGTTAATTACTTCACCAGTTTGATCATGGACAAAAACTGTATCTGGTGACATATAATCACTTGTTATTCCCATATAGAGTTTGTTTTCAAAAGCATTTGCTGAGTAAAGCTCTTCTTTCTTAAAGCTCCCTATTTTACCTAATTTTTCTACATTTAAATCTGCATTAAGTGGGACAACTCCACCATTAAATGTTCTATGAACTATTCCATTAAAATTCATGAGGTCGCCACCGCATACAGTTCCTGTGCCATAATTCATGATTTTAATGTCATCTGTGATCATATTAATTAAACTTGTACCAAAATATGTTTCAGTAAAATCCTCACTATAAAAAGTTCTTGATACCCATAAATCATTGTTTTTAATCAATAATTGCTGTGGGCCTTTACCAACTTCATAAGTATTTATAACCTGGTTATTTTCTGGATCTATTTTTACAACTGAGTTTGCTGAGCTATAATCTGAATTCATATTAATTGCTACCCAAAGATGTTTGCCATCACTCACAATAGATTCTGGCAGGCCATTAACTTTTATTGATTTTTCAATATAATAAGTTTCTAAATCTAGAACTTTTACATCTTGACTATTATAGTTAGTAAAATATGCTTTATTATTATGAACGATTAATTCTCTTGGACTTGAATTATTAGTCTTGATATCAATTCCAGGTAGTTTTAAACCAGATTGAGTGATGGTAAAAACTTTGATTAAGTGGCTATTATTAATAACAACAAATAATTTATTATTATGTGTTGTTATAGATTGAACAACATCACCTATATCATTAATTGTCTGGATCTTTTCTTTACCTTTAAAAATAGATAAAGACCCATTGCTACGACCAAAGTTGCCTTCACTAGCTACAATTAGAAGTCCATTGATATCATTTTCTTCAAGATTATCTTCGCAGCCTATAAAAAAAATAAATAGACTCAGTAAATATATACGTTTCATTTTGAACCTTTTTGAATTTTCAGAATTAAAAGAGTAGTTAATTATAATATAAAAATATTATCATAACCTTTTTCCCCGAAAGTTAGTGGATTAATAATTTTATTCAGGTCTCCTGACTTATGCTTCTTAGAACTAATTTTACCTTATTCAATAATACACGGTATTAAAAAGTTTCTCAGCAACTACAGTAGCGGGCACTGTGACCGATTTTAACGATTTTCCCTGCCATAAAATTATAGTTTATGTTAAATAAAATTATTAATAATAAAAGT
>CAJJBS010000012.1 GCA_905182385.1 Fidelibacterota bacterium TCS55 | reverse complement strand
ACTTAAGTAATTATCTATTACCTTTATGTATCAGGAAGTGGATAAAATAATTCAATTCATACTTTTCATATTATATCTTATATCTCATATCTTAATATTAATACTAATGCAAAGCATTAATAAAAATATATCAAATATAGTAATATTATTATTCGGAGTCACCAGTTTGAGCTCCATCACCATTAAAATATTTTAAAGTTCCTCAGTTAGGATATTATGATGAAAAAATGGATTTCATATAAATCAGTTTTGCAAAGTGAAAAATTTGATGTTATCATAATTGGGTCAGGAATAAGTGGTCTAACAACTGCTGCGTTACTTGCTCAAAATAATTTTAAAGTATTAGTTCTTGAGAAACATTTCAAGGTAGGTGGCTTCACACATACTTTCAAAAGGAAGCAATATGAATGGGATGTAGGTATTCACTATATTGGCGAAGTACATAATAAAAAATCGCACACTCGTAAGTTATTTGATAACATAACAGGGGGTAATCTTGATTGGGCTAAGATGGATGAAAATTATGATCGTATAATTTTCCCTGATCAATCATATAATTTTATTGCTCCAAAAGATAATTTTATCAAAAAATTATCAGAATATTTTCCAGAAGAAAAAATAGCCATTACTAATTATATTCGTCTTCTTGGTGTACAATCAAAAAATAGTAAAAATTTTTTTGCAAGTAAGCTTTTACCTAAATGGTTATACCTATTAGTTGGTAAAAAAATGACAAAAAGTTTTTTTAAAAACTCTGATAAAACAACCAATGATGTTCTAGATGAATTAACAAATAATAAAAAACTTAAAAGTGTTCTCTGTGGACAGTGGGGTGACTATGGACTTCCTCCAAAGCGAAGTAGCTTTGCTATGCATGCAATGGTAGCGCGTCACTATTTAGATGGTGCAAATTATCCTATTGGGGGCTCCAGAATGATCGCTGAGCATACTACAGATTTCATAGAGTCTTTAGGAGGGAAAGTCGTTGTAAATGCTGATGTAAATGAGATTATTGTTAAACGAAATAAAGCAATAGGCGTTAGACTTAAAAATGGTGATGAACTAATGGCTAATAAAGTTGTAAGCAGTGCAGGGCTTGTTAACACGATTAAGACTTTTTTGAGAAACTATTCAAAGAATGATAAACAAATATCACAATTAAATAAAGTTAAACCAACAGAAAGTTACATTTGCCTATATATTGGTTTAAATAAAACAGCAGAAGAGTTAAATCTTAAAACGACAAATCTTTGGATTTACCCTGGATATGATCACGACCAAAATGTTATTAATTACCAATCTGATCCTAATGGTGAATTTCCTGTAGTTTATGTATCATTTCCATCTGCTAAAGACCCTGATTGGAATAAAAATCATCCAGGTTGTGCTACGATGGAAGCTATAACACTTGGTAAATGGGATTGGTATAAAGAATGGGAAGGAAAACCATGGAAAAAACGTGGTGAATCATATGAAAAATTTAAAGAGACAATGTCTAAAAAAATATTAGAAGTAGTTTATAAGCATGTACCAGAGATTGAAAAAGCTATGGATTATTATGAATTATCAACACCTCTATCAGTTAGAGATATGGCTCATTATCCAAAAGGTGAGATGTACGGCTTAGACCATTCCTCTAAAAGATTTAGACAGGATTGGATAAGACCAAAATCTGAAGTCAAGAATTTATTTTTGACAGGTCAAGATATAACGACTGTTGGTCTTACAAGTGCGCTTTTTTCAGGCTTATTAACGGCATCATTTATTATCAAAAAAAACTTAATGAAAAGCCTCTAATTTTATTTCTGATAAATATTTTACTTTCATAATTTCTTACATGAGATATTTGAGGACTATTAATGTATAAAATAATATTTAGCATTCTTTTAATTTTTTCATCTCTTTTTGGTGAAACAATTAAATCTCCAGCTACTTTTCTTGGTTATGAACTTGGAGAAAATTTTACTTTTCATCATAAAGTTGTATCATATTTTAATCATGTCTCAAATGCTTCATCAAATGTAAAATTGATTTCTTATGGTAAGACATATGAAGGACGTCCTTTGTTAGTAGCTGTAATCTCAAGTGAAGAAAACATGGAAATGATTGAAGATATTCGCACGGATAACTTGAAGAGAGCGGGCATTATTAAAGGTGAAATATCTGATAAAAAAGTAGGTATTGTTTGGTTGAGTTACAATGTTCACGGAAATGAAGCAAACTCAACTGAAGCTGCGATGAAAACCCTTTATACTTTAGCTGATAAAAATAATAAAAAGACTCAAGACTGGCTAAAAAATACGGTTGTAATTATTGATCCCTGTATTAATCCTGATGGTAGAGACAGGTACACAAATTGGTTTAGAATGACAGCTAATAGGTGGCCTGACCCAGATCCGCTATCTATTGAACATATGGAACCTTGGCCTGGTGGTCGAACAAATCATTATTATTTTGATTTAAATAGAGATTGGGCTTGGCAAGTACAAGTTGAATCTCAATCTAGAATTAAATTATATAATGAATGGCTTCCTCAAATACATGTTGATTTTCATGAACAGGGTGTAAATAGCCCATATTTTTTTGCCCCAGCAGCTGAACCTTTTCATGACTACATAACAGATTGGCAAAGAGAACTGCAAACAATGATTGGGAAAAATCATTCGGAATATTTTGATGAAAATAATTGGCTTTATTTTACAAAAGAAGTCTTTGATCTATTATATCCAAGCTATGGTGATACTTATCCCACTTACAATGGGGCTATTGGAATGACATATGAACAAGCTGGCCATAGTAAAGGTGGTTTAGCTGTAGAAACTGAAGACGGTGATACACTAACATTGAAGGATCGATTAACGCATCACTATACAACAGGTTTATCAACCATTGAAGTAGCTTCAAACAATGTTGATAAAATGTTATTAGAATTTTCAAAGTTTTTTGAAGAAGGTAAGAAAAACCCGCCTGGTAAATACTCAGCATATATTATTTCTAAAAATAATAATAAAGATAAAATAAAAGATCTTCAAAACTGGCTTGATAACAATGGTATTAAACATGGTTTGGTAAGTAATTCAAAATCCATTAAAGGCTTTAGTTATCTTAAAAGTAAAAATGAACAATTCAGAATATCAAAAGGGGACATGATTATTTCAGCAAAACAGGCTAAGTCGGTGTTAGTCCAAATTCTTTTTGAACCTCAAACTACCTTGAGGGATTCATTGACATATGATATTACTGCTTGGTCGATACCATATGTTTTTGGCCTAGAAACATATGCAGTAAAAAGTGATGTTAAATCTTCAAAAGCTCGATATTTTTCTACTAAGAATGAAATTACTAACCAGTCTCCTTACGCTTATCTACTTCCTTGGAAAGGTATAAAGGATGTAAGGTTTCTTGCTAATTTATTTAACAATGATATCGTTTCAAGAGTCTCTGAGGAACCATTTAGTATAGAAGGTCGTAAGTATGACCGAGGTACTTTAGTTATTACTAGAAAAGGGAATGAAAAGCATGGTTTTAAATTTGATGAAATTATCAAAAAAGCCGGTAGAAAGTTTGATCGTACATTGACACCTGTTAATTCAGGATTAGTTTCAAGAGGAAAAGACTTTGGTTCTTCTTCAATGCGTTTAGTAAAAAAACCTAAAATTGGATTAGTTTCAGGTGAAGGAGTTAATAGTTCACGTTATGGTGAGATTTGGCATTTTTTTGAAAGACAAATAGAATTTCCGGTCACTGTTTTAAGAAGTGATTATTTTACAGAAATCCCTAAACATAATTTTGATATTTTAATTTTACCTGGTGGAATACATGATTATTTAACTCAAGATGTATTAATTGAATTAAGGAATTGGGTACGTTCAGGAGGAAAACTTATAGTAATGGAATCTTCATTAGATAAGTTTGTGGATCAGAAAGGATATGGCCTTAAAAAATTTGCTACTTCTGATGAGAAAAAATCATTAGAAAAAAGAAATAAAGAACGAGAGTTATCTGAACGGTTACGCTCTTATAAAGATCGTCAAAGGTCAGAGATGAGTCAAAATGCTTATGGATCTATTATAAAAGTTAATATGGATAAGAGTCACCCTTTAGCTTTTGGTTATGGTGATGAATATTTTTCTTTGAAACTTCGAAATAGTCGCTATGCTTATTTACAAAATGGTTGGAATGTTGGAACAGTAGATGATTCAACCGCAATAGTTAGTGGTTTTGTTGGTTTTAAGGCTCAAGAAAATTTTCGTGAGTCTATGGTTTTTGGTGTAGAAGACGTGGGTCGAGGAAACATAATTTATATGGCAGACAATCCATTATTTAGAGGTTTTTGGTATAACGGAAAATTACTTTTTAGTAATGCTGTTTTTATTGTAGGAAATTAAATGAAAAAAATATTACCATTTCTATTAATTTTTATCTTAGGATGTGATAAAGAAGCTTTAAGCCTTAAAACTGTAGATGCATTTGATATAAATAATCAAATTAATAAACACAAAGGCAGTGAAGCAGTATTAATCAATTTCTGGGCTACTTATTGTGCACCATGTATTGAAGAGTTTCCAATGATTGTCGATCTATCTAATAAATATAATGAAAAAGGAATGAAAATTTATTTTATTAGTGCAGATTGGTTAGATAGAAAAAAAGAAGTTTTTGATTTTTTAAAGGAAAAAGGTGTTAAAGGTCTTTCTTTTATAAAAGAAGAAGGTAATGATAATAATTTTATAAATGAAATAAGTATAGATTGGTCAGGAGCTCTCCCTTTCACAATAGTGTATGATAAAAATGGAAACATATCAGATTTTTGGGAAATGAAAAAAAATAAAAATCGGTTTGAATCAGCAATAATTAAGGCTTTAAAATTATGAATTTTGAAAAATTTCAATTAGAAAGACAGCAATCTACATGGGAAAATAAAGTTGATTACAATCTTTCTGAAAGTGGAGTGCACCCAGGTACTTTTAATACTTTATTTGAGACCGATTTTATTGAAAAGATTGCGAATACTGAATTAACATATGGCTTTACAGAAGGTTCTGATGAATTAAGACAATCCATATCAAGTATTTATAAAGGGGCAGAGCTAGACAATATTCAAGCTTTTAATGGTTCCGCAGAAGCTAATATGATAGCGATAATGTCTTTACTTAAGTCTGGTGATGAGATGATATATATGGTCCCTAATTATTTACAAATTTATGGTTTTGCGCGAGGCCTAGGAGTAAATGTTAAAACTTTTTCTTTAAAAGAATCTTTAAACTGGCAACCAGATATTGATGAACTAAAATCATTAGTAACTAATAAAACTAAAATGATCTGCATTTGCAATCCAAATAATCCAACTGGATCAG
>CAJJBS010000011.1 GCA_905182385.1 Fidelibacterota bacterium TCS55 | reverse complement strand
GAAGTTTTGGATCCAGTTCAAAATATATCTTTGAAGGAGAGAAATCGAGCTCGTCTAAGAGTCAATGGTGACAAAGATGCTGAACGTGAAGATCTACGCATTTATCCTCTTGGAGCTGGATCTGATTATACGGCATTTATTCATCATGCTGGAGTTCCTTCTTTAAACCTCGGATTTGGTGGTGAAAGTGGGGGCGGCTCTTATCACTCAATTTTTGATTCATATGATCATTACAAACGTTTTAATGATGGTGATTATAAATATGGAACAACATTAGCTAAAGTTAATGGACGATTAGTGCTAAGGTTATCTGAATCAGATATACTTCCATTTAGATTCACAAATATGGTTGATAACATTGCGACCTTTATTGAAAGCAATAAAAAGCTAGCTGAAAACGTTACAAAAAAAACAGATGAACGTAATAATTTATTAGATTTAAAAGCATTTACAATTGCAGGAGACCCCAAAAAAACTTATTTACCTCCCCAAAGGTTGGATGAAGTACCAAGCTTTGATTTCAGTTCTTTAGATGCAGCTTTTTCTAGATTAAAAGCTAGTGCCTGGAATTATGAGAGCAATTTATCAAACTTAAAGAAAGGTTCTTTATCAGTAAAAAAGAAAGCTGAAATAAATAATATATTAAAAAATGTTGACCAGGCGATGGTAAGTGAGGGAGGTTTACCAAGACGTGATTGGTTTAAGAATATGATATATGCTCCAGGCTTTTACACTGGGTACGGTGTTAAAACTTTGCCAGGTATTCGTGAAGGCTTAGAACAAAGAAATTGGAATGAAGTTGATACTTATATTCAAGAGGTTGCAAAAACATTAGATCGAGTTGCATCTAAAATTAATAGTGCATCCAAAATTCTGAAAAAATAATAGTTAAATTGGCAGCAACCACACAAATAATATATAAGATAATTTTCGGGTTATTTATCTTATTAAGCGATACGTTACTTGGTCAAAATTTTTCACTTGAAAAACTTAATAGTAATGTAAATGTTTCATTCCGTGGATTAGATGTAATTAATAAAAAAATAGTTTGGGTAAGTGGAACAAAAGGCACAGTATTAAAAACTAATAATAGTGGTGATACTTGGCAGAATATTTCGGTTCCCAATAGTAATGAGATTGACTTTAGAGATATAGAAGTTTTTGATAAAAATACCGCTATAGTTATGGGTATCTCAAGCCCTGCTCGATTTTATAAAACAAAAGATGGTGGGAAGAATTGGGATTTAGTGTATTTCAATAAACATAAAGAAGTCTTTTTTGATGGGATGTCTTTTTGGAATAAAAATAATGGAATTGCGTTTAGTGATCCAGTGAATGGAAAACATTATTTAATAGAAACAAAAGACGGAGGTGAAACATGGCAGGAAATACCATCTAATGGAATACCTGAAAAGCTTGAAGTAGAGCATGGTTTTGCTGCAAGTGGAACAGGGATCCCCGTATATGGTAATAAAACAGTTTGGCTTGGTATGGGTGGGGAAAAATCAAGAGTTTTTAAAAGTAAAGACGGAGGAATGAATTGGGTAGCTGTTGAAACACCGCTTTCTCATGGCGGTGAAAGCACGGGCATTTATTCATTAGCTTTTAAAAATAAGAAAGTAGGCGTTGCTGTTGGAGGTGATTATACAAATCAAAATATTAAAAATACGATGGTGTATACAGAGAATGGTGGTAAAACTTGGCATTTACCAGAAAAGAAAATAAATGAATATCGTGAATGCGTAGTTCACTATAATGAAAATATTTTTATTGCCGTTGGTCCATCAGGAATTGATATATCAAAAGATAATGGAAAAAACTGGATCAAAGAGAACCGTAGAGTAAAAGACTTAACAGCAATTGCTTTTGCGAAAAATAGCAGGACAGGATTTGCTGTTGGGAAAAATGGTAAGATATATAAATTAAGAAAGAAAAATTGATGGCAAAAAAGACTGCTCTTATTCTTGGGTCTTCTGGACTTGTTGGTAAAGAATTGCTAGACCTTTGTTTAAAATCAGAAGTTTACGAAAAAGTTATAACTGCAGTTCGGACTTCAGTCTTAATCCAGGATGAAAAGCATGTAGAATTAATTATTGATTTTGAGATGCCACCTTGGGATGATTTATTTCCAGTAGATCATGTCTATTGTTGTTTGGGGACAACTATAAAAAAAGCAGGAAGTAAAAGTAATTTTAGAAAAGTTGATCATGATTTTCCTCTTGCCTTTGCAGGTGCAGCAAAAAAATGGGAAGTTGAGCAATTTAGTGTAATTACAGCTGCTGGAGTTTCTGCTGAGTCCAAAATATTTTATAATAGAGTTAAAGGTGAATTAGAATTAAATTTAAAAAATCTTGCTTTAAAAGGTACTCTCATTTTTCAGCCATCTCTTTTGTTAGGAGATAGAAGTGAATATAGATTGGGTGAAATAATCTTTTCTAGACTTGCTAAAATATTCTCATGGATTACACCAAACTCAATTAGAGCAATTCACTGTAAAAAGGTAGCAGAGTCAATGTTAGAAAAAACAATTTCTGCTAAAAAGGGATTTAATATTATTACAAACAAAGAAATGCATGAAATTGTATAAGGTAGTATTTATAAAAAAAATAATATCATTACTCATTACATTCATTTTTCTTATTTTTGCTATTCTAAATATTAATGACCCTGATGGCTTAATTTGGATAATTACTTATCTTACAATTGCTTGTCTACCTTGGATAAATATTATTAATCAAAAAAAATTAAATATTTTTGCAATATTAATTTTTATAATTGGTTCATTTATTTCCCTGGGGCTATTAAACTCCATAATGCCTCAGCAATATGATGATCAAATGATAAGTTTATGGGAATATCAACGAGAAGGCATAGGGCTGATACTCGGCGCTTTATGGGTAGCTCTTGGAAAAAAATTATTAAATTAAAATTTATTATTACGGATAAAAAAATATGAAAAACTTAAATTTATTATTATTAATCATAATTGGTGGGTGCATGAAAAACATAAAAGTTCCTGAAGCTGAAAAACAACCTTATAAGATGACAGTCCATGGCGATACAAGAGTTGATGATTATTACTGGATGAGGCTATCAGATAAACAAAAAAATGCTGAAGAATTTGATTC
>CAJJBS010000010.1 GCA_905182385.1 Fidelibacterota bacterium TCS55 | reverse complement strand
TTTCCCATCCGCCTTCATTCTATTTAAAACATTACGTATACCAATCTTATCAATTAAACGTAATCCTTGTGTAGAAACATTAAGCGTAATCCAACGATTCTCATCAGCTAACCAAAATCTTTTTTTATGTAAGTTGATATCAAACCGACGACGAGTCTTGTTATGAGCATGGCTCACATTATTTCCAAACATTGGTTTTCTACCTGTTACGTCACAAACTCTACTCATTTAAATACTCTTTAATATGTTCAAAAAAGCTTGGAAATCTAAAGTAATAACTGGCCATGAACAAATAATTATAATTATTTACTTCAGCAGTACCATTTTCTTGGTTTTAACAAAGTCACGGGTTTGGATCTGGTAGAAATATATACCAGCTGAAACAGGAGCACCTGCATTATTACGTGCATTCCAAGTCATCGTTTGATACCCTGCTGACATTTCTTTGCTAGCTAAATTGGCCACTTCTCTTCCCATTACATCGTAAATAATTAAATTAACATACGCATTTTTAGGAAGATCATAACTAATAGTTGTTACCGGATTAAAAGGATTAGGATAATTATCATGCAAAGCAAATTGACTTGGCACTGGCATGATATCCATGACATCACTACCAGCACTTAATATTACATTGTCATGACCAATAAACTGATACGTTAAATTGACTGCAATATCATTTTTCTGTAAATGCTTTGTGTTAATACGGATTGGTTCATTATTTGCTTCAAAATAGGCTATTTGATAGACCAACCGTCCATTTAATGTATCCACATTAGATAAGGCCAGTCCTTCATCACTTAAACCCTTATTTTGAGCTATATCAAACTGAATATCCATAGCTGGGTAATCTAATATCAACTCTACCGCTTGTGTACCTTTTGGTGGATTAAAAACGATATGACCAGGCTCGATCACAGTATTCAGACTTGAACCTTGATCTGCGATCATTTTTGTCTGTTGTTTACTTAATTTATTGGTATTCCAATGCCACATACGTGTGAATGCCATCATATCTCTTGAATCATATTTAGCATCAGTTACTGGTTTTAAATTTGGAACATTTCCAACTGCGGGACCTAGTTCTAAACTAAGATCTCCTGTATTCCATCCATTAATAAAAGTAGCAAGATCCGTGATACTTATATCACCATCCATATCATAGTCACCTAGAAGTGAAACATCATAATTAAATGCTAAGCCATTTAAAATATTACCTGCTTGATCTTTTAAACTATCAATCTTAATTAATAATTGATCATCACTGACCAATGGTTTAACAATAGTAATTGAAATTACATTGGAGGTTTTAATGGCAGTAGAATCATTTAAATCTATATAAAAATCGACAGGAGTTCCTGACCTGGATGAAATATCTAATGAAGAATTAGTTATAGGTTCTGAAGTATAAAAGTTTATTGTTGTACTCTGTAACAGGTTTAATAGCTTACCCTTCTCCGGAAGTATACTAATAATTTTTGGTGGAACAAAATCAGACACGATTCCATTACTAGTAGCTACTTTACTCGCATTACCTACCATATCAATTGCTCGCACAGAAACATAGTAAATTGTCTCATCTTTTAATAAGATGCTCAACGATGCTTTATTTAAATTACCGTTATCGGTCCAGGTAATCATATCTGTTGAACCAGGTGAAGTACCTAGTGCGTATTCATAGCGACTAATTCCACTTAAAGAATCAGCAAAACCACTCCAATTAGCATAAATCGTATCTGTATTCGTAAATTCGGCATCAATGCTTATACCATCCACAACTAGCCCAGCCATTGGTAATTCATGATCTGCAATAACTCCGTTAGAATTTACTGTATCTGATATATTGCCTACGTTATCAATGGCATAAACCGATAAGTAATATACTTGAGTATTAATAAGTTCATATCCTGTATATGTGAACGATGAATCTAAACCATTACTGGTCCAGTTTTTAACATCCGTACTATCTAACTCTGTTCCAATTGCATAGTAATAATTAGCAACACCACTCACAGCATCGTTAAAGCCATTCCAATTACCTGATAAACTTTGCAATGCAGAAGTATAAGAGATATCTACTCCTAGACCATCATTCACAATACCAGCTGAAGGGGGTGATACATCGATTGTGATTCCATCACCTATCATTACTGCAGAAACGTTACCTGCTTTGTCTGTGGCTCGCACAGCAACATAATATTTTGTAGCTTCAATCAAATTTAGACTAGTAAGGGAAATAGAAGTTGAGTTTGCATTAACCCAAGAAATTATATCCAAAGAACCAGGTGAAGTACCTAAAGCATATTCATAATTATTAATACCTGAATTATTGTCAGAACCCAACCATGCTAGATCAAGACTAGCAGTATTACTTTGGTAATCTAAATCTACATTTGAAACTAGACTACCTTCAGCCACTTCACCCATTAATGGTACTATATTATCAATGATGATGGCTTTATTAGCACTTAAAGAGTTTGCAATACTTGGAGCTGGTAAGGTTAATGTTGCAAAATTACCTAGAACATCTTTGATTGTACCTGCATTTAAAATAAGTGAAGATGTATTTACATATGCTAAGTCACTACTTTGATCACCAGATTTAACAATATATTTAAATAATAACGTAGCGGTATTGCTTCCACTAGAATAATAACCTTCTCTATCAATACTACCTGTTTCCAAACTAATTTGTGGATTACCTGTAACAATGACTACTTCACCAAAGGTCACGGTTACATTAATGGTATCACCTAAGTTATAAGCGCCATCTTCAGTTGTAGAACTAACAGAAATCACTGTAGGTCCTTGTGTATCTATTACTAAATCTTTATTGGCGGAAAGTGAATTGGTTCCACCGGGCGTTGGTAAGGTTAAAGTCGCATTGTTACCTCCTGCATCTTTAACTGTTCCTCCATTTAAAGATAATGCACTGGCACTAAACACATCTAAGTCAGGACTATTATTTCCAGCAGCAACTACATAATTCCATGTTAAAGTATCATTTGGACTACCACTAGAATAATTTACTTTTTGATCAAAAGAACCTGTTTCTAAGGTAAGCTTTGGTCTTCCTGTACCATCACCTTCAAAAAGAGCTGAATTAACGGTGACAGGCTCGCTAAAAACAATATTGATCGCAATAATATCACCTGCTAAATAAGTACCGTTAGCTGTTGAAGAGTTTATAGCAGTTATTGTTGGTACACTACCATCAATAACGATGGCTTTATTAGCTCCTAATGAATAAGTAGC
>CAJJBS010000009.1 GCA_905182385.1 Fidelibacterota bacterium TCS55 | reverse complement strand
TATCAATAATGCTTTATTACCGTCGATAGGTAATAAATTTCTTTTCACTTTTTTTGAAAAAAATAAAATTAAACCTGTAACCATAAGTGCAACTGATACTAGTTGAACTGAATCAAATAGCTGTGAGATATAAGATCTTGCTCCAAAACCCATGATTATAGCAGGAATTGTTCCTAAAATAATATAATATATATATTTGCGTGTATCTTTATCGGTAATATTTAGAATCAATGATAAAATTTCTTTCCAAAAAACACAAAGTACACTTACGAGTGTACCTAAATGAGTAACAACCTCAAACCCATTCCCTGGTAATTTAATATCTAATATCATTTGACCAAGTACAAGGTGCCCCGAACTACTTATTGGTAAAAATTCAGTTAAACCCTGAATTATCCCAAGAATTATTGCTTCTAATAGTGTCATTTTTATTAAAAAATTATAAGAGAATATATTAGAATATTTATTGAATCAAAAATAGTGACTAATTCCATCCACAAATAGCAATCATTCTTCCAGCCGATGAACCTTCTCTTCTATATGAATGAAATAATTCTGATTCACAATAAGTACATTGCTTATTTAAAAAAATATTATAAGCTTTAACACCCGAACGAATTAACTGATCTTTTAAAACTCCTCTAAGGTCTAACATCATTCTATCTTTTTTTCCTTTAATTGAATAGGAAGAATCAAATCTAGATGCAACTTCTTCTCCTACTTCAAAACAACACTGACCAATTGATGGACCAATAATTGCTAATAGAGCATTAGAGTTATCTCCTTTATTAATTAATTTACTAATTGCACTTTGACATATATTTTTATCTGTTCCACGCCATCCAGAATGAATTAAAGCAAAGTATTTTGAAATTGGGTTATATAAAAATAAAGGCATGCAATCCGCGACTAAAATACTTAAAACTACACTTCTACTCTTTGAAATTAGCCCATCAAAATCTTCAACAGAACAGGGTTTATCTACTAATTTAATTTTATTTGAATGAACTTGGCTTGAAATAACAAGATCCTTAGGGTTATATCCAAGTTTTGATACAAACTTCTTTCTATTCACTATAGATGAATAATCTTCATCACAAAGTGAAAAATATGCATTAGGTCCATTAGAACCAAAATGGCGAGAGAAGTCAATGTAATTATTTTTCAATATTTATTAAGGTTTTTGCGATAGAACCATTTGAAGTGAATCTCCTTGAAAAACACCTTGAAGGTTAAACCCTTCGCCATCAAACTCTAGTATTTGAAATGCAGCATTAATCTGATCACTACTTACTGAGCGAGAGTAAAAAAACCCAATTCCTTTATGAAAATCTAAATTTTTCAATGTTTGATTAAGTGATTTTCTTGATTGGTTCTCAAGATTAATATCTATTAATAATCTTGAAATATTATATCCACTATAAAATGAAGATTGTTTATCACCATTATAAACCTCTGAGTTTATACTTTGTTGATTAAAATTAGTTATAATTGATAATCCTTTTAGATGAGGTCCAATGTTCTCTTTTTGTAAAATACTTAATTTTTGCCAATTATTATTTCCAATAATTTTTGTTTCTAAATTATACATTGGAACCTGTGGCCCAATAAATTCTAAATCATCAAGGTTTATGGGAAAGTAAATACCATCAATACTACTTAGGACTACTTTGGAAGAATCTAAAGTGCTCATTTTCTTTTTCTTCTTCTTAGGTAAATTAAAATAATCTTCGGTTGATATATCAAAAAGAGCATCTAAGCTATCAATAGACATTCCTAAAGCTTCATCATAGCTTTCTTCTTTTGGTAAAAGATTAAAAGCAATTCTTCTAATATTTTTAAATTGTCTCTTTAGATTCTTTGGTTCACCAGAGTACCACTCTGAGAAAACCACATTCGCTCCTAATTGATCTACTTCTTTAATAAATGCATCTGTCTGGATTTCACCATTTTGATTTGTTGAAGAAATCACTCCTAGATATTGCAAGCCTAATTCATTTACTGCATATCTAGCTGCCATCCTTCCTTGCATCGCAAGTGTTGAGTTAAAATGATAAGTTTTATCATTGATTTCACTTAAGTCATTCTGTTGTATTTTCGTTAAAATAATTGGAATATTAGTTCTGCTTAATGTGCTACTAATCGCTAAAGAAGATTGATCACTCAGAGGAGAAATTATTGTTTTGACTTGCTTCATTCTTTCAAGACTTCGAGCATCAATAATAGCTTGTAGGTCATCGCTTCTACTATCTTTAACTATAATAGATAATCTTTGATTTTGATTTTGATAAGATTTTTCTCCGGCATAAAAACCAGAAAGAAAAGCTTTTCCTTCTTCCGTGTTCTTACCTGTAAGTGGTAAAATAATACCAACCATTAAAATAGCAGAAGATGGTTCATAAGATTGTCTTAATAAATTTTCAAAAAAAAGAGAATATATGTCTGGAAGAAATAAAGGATCAATCTTGTTTAACATTATGGCAGCTTCATCAGGAAGACCATTTAGCATATCAGAATTAGCTTTAGCAAGTAAATGAATATTAATTGATTCTTTATTTGATTCAAGAATAAGCATTTCATCTAAAACTA
>CAJJBS010000008.1 GCA_905182385.1 Fidelibacterota bacterium TCS55 | reverse complement strand
ACAACAAAATGTTTTAATTGGTTCGCCTAAAATTCTTTGACCAATTGCAGATACTAAACTAGAATCAACACCACCCGAAAGTAAGAATGCCAATGGTCTATCCGCATCTAATCGTCTTCTAACCGAATTAATTATAGCATTTCTAATACAGCGTCCAAAGGAGGAGATTTGGGATGGATAAATGAAAAAATTATTTCACTTTTAGAATCAACTAAAAGTATAAATTTTCCGTTTTCATTTGTTACAGTTCCAACTTTATTCGAAAAAACATTGACCCCTTCCAAAGGTGTTTTGAAATGATTGTCAAATACTATTCCAGAAATTTCTATTGATTGAGAGAATAAAAATGAGATTAGAATGGATTTTACAAAGAATATTTTTATCATTTTTTTTTGATTCCTCCGCTGGCATTATCCAGATCAGGTTCTTGGGTATGTTCTCAGCTATTTTGACCTGTTTTCAAAAAAGCACCCCTTTAAAGGTAATAAAAACTAATAATGTTTATATAGTGTTTCCAAAGAATGTTTTTCATGTAAGCTTGGAACTATAGTATTAATTCCACTAGTTTACATAGCTTATTAACAAGGAAATATTATGTCAAATAATAATCAACCTGAGATTACAATAAAAGCTCTCTTCCTCGGTATCATATTATCAATGATACTAGCAGGAGCGAATGCTTATTTAGGTCTTTTCGCTGGAATGACCGTCTCTGCATCTATTCCAGCTGCTGTTATATCAATGGGGGTTTTATCCTTATTTAAAAAATCAAATATTTTAGAAAACAATATTGTTCAAACCGCCGCATCTGCCGGTGAATCACTAGCTGCTGGAGTAATATTTACTATTCCCGCTCTTGTTCTAATGGGCTATTGGGAAACTTTTGATTATTTAGAAGTTGCTAAAATTGCAGCAATTGGTGGTATAATTGGAGTCCTTTTTACAGTACCACTAAGACGAGCACTTATTATTACTGCTAATTTAAAATATCCAGAAGGAGTTGCTACGGCTGAAATACTGAAAGCAGGCAATGCAGCAAAAGAAGATGGGAAAGACGATGGCACAGGTGGTTTAACGACAATAGGAATAACAAGTTTAGCTGGTGGACTTATGAAAGTATGTCAACAAGGATTTGGTATGTGGAGCTCAGAAATGGCTGGAGCAACTATTATTAGTAAATCAATTTTTGGATTAGGTACGGATCTTTCGCCAGCTCTTATTTCAGTAGGTTATATTGTTGGAAGAAATATTGGAATTCTAGTAGTTGGAGGTGGCTTAATTTCATGGTTTTTAGCAATACCTATCTATACTGCTATTAATGGTTTCGAAGGTAATGCACTTGATGCAGCATGGGATATTTGGAATTCAAAAATACGCTATCTTGGTGTTGGGGCTATGGTTGTTGGTGGTGTTTGGTCTCTTATTAAATTATTCAAGCCACTAATAGAAGGAATTAAAGCAAGCATACATACTTTAAAAAATCAAGATTCAAATAAAGATATTCCTTTGGAAGAAAGAGATATGCCAATTAATTATGTAGGCCTTGCATTAATTGCTTTATTGGTCCCTGTCTTTTTATTATATTTAGACATAATAGGTTCAGTTGGTCTCGCAGCTTTATTGGCAATAGTTATGATGGTTTTTGGCTTCCTTTTTTCAGCTGTTGCTGCTTACATGGCTGGTGTAGTTGGATCATCAAACAACCCTGTTTCAGGTGTTACAATTGCCACTATTTTATTTACTTCATTATTTTTACTAGCTTTACTAGGGACTGGCTCTAGTGTTGGTGCTGCGAGCGCTATTATGGTTGGTGCTGTTGTCTGCTGTGCTGCATCCATTGGTGGTGATAATCTGCAAGATTTAAAATCAGGTCATATTTTAGGAGCCACACCTTGGAAACAACAAGTAATGCAAATCGTTGGAACTTTATCTGCAGCAATCGTTCTTGGATTAGTCTTAGATATACTTCATACAGCTTATACAATTGGTTCTCCTAATCTTTCTGCCCCTCAAGCCACACTTATGAAATCAGTAGCAGATGGTGTTTTTGATGGTAATCTACCATGGACTTTTGTCTACATTGGTGGAGTAATCGCTATTATTCTAATTCTCATTGACCTTAGACAAGAGAGTAAAGGTTCTGATTTTCGAGTACCTGTACTAGCTGTAGCCGTTGGTATCTACCTTCCAATTACATTGACTGTACCTATATTTATTGGAGGAATGATCAATCACTTAGGTAAAAAAGCTGGTGGGTCAGAAACATCAGAGAAGCGTGGCTTACTAATGTCATCCGGATTTATTACAGGAGAAGCTTTAATAGGAATACTGGTTGCAGTTCCTATATTTTTAAGTGGTCAAAAAGATTGGTGGCCTCAGTTCTCAGGTTTTGGTTTATTAGGTCCCCTTCTATTCTTAGGAATTATTTATTGGCTATTTAAAGCAGTATCAAAAAAATAAATGAAAATATCAGATAAACTATTAAAAGAGCTCCCTAAAGTTGAGCTTCATTGTCATCTAGATGGATCTCTAAGAGTAAATACTATTATAGATTTGGCCAATAAAGATAATATTTCACTACCAAGCTCAAACCCTAGTGATTTAAAGAATATGCTTTCTATTGGACAAAAAAGAGTGACTCTTGAAGAATATATATCTCGTTTTGATATTACGTTAAGTGTTATGCAAACGCCAGATTCACTTTCACGTATAGCTTACGAGCTTATTGAAGATGTTGCTTCAGAAAATGTTCGATATATTGAAGTTCGTTATTCACCAATACTCCATACCTCTAAAGGTATGACACTTGAAGAGGCCATTACTTCAGTAAAAGATGGTTTAAATAAAGGTGAAAAAGAATTTGGAGTTAAATCAGGTATTATTGTCTGTGGCATTAGGCACATATCCCCTGAAGCTTCTCTAAAACTGGCTGATTTATGTGTTAGGTTTAAAAATAAGGGTGTTGTTGGTTTTGATCTTGCAGGTGCTGAAGAAAATTTTCCAGCCAAAGATCATAGGGAAGCATTCTATATGATTTTAAACCATAATATAAATGCTACTATTCATGCTGGTGAAGCATTTGGACCTTCATCTATTCATCAGGCAATACATTACTGTGGAGCTCATAGAATTGGTCATGGAACCAGACTTAAAGAAGATCCAGGCCTAATGAATTATATTAATAATCACCGAATTACAATGGAAGTTTGTTTAACATCTAATTTGCATACTAATACTGTTAAATCACTTAAACAGCATCCTTTAAGGTATTATTATGATCGAGGTATTAGGGTTACTCTAAATACAGATAATCGTCTAATATCTGATACCACTCTTACAAAAGAATTTTGTATAGCTAGAGATCTTTTTAATTTTAGACTTCACGATTTTAGAGATGTCACTATCATTGCAATGAAGGCAGCCTTCATTCCTCATTTGGAGCGCAAGGAAATGATTAAAAATATTGCTTTTGAATTAGAATCTAAGTTTGGAGTTTTACCAGAGTATAAAGAATATATAAATGAAATTTAACCTTTCACTTTTCTTCTAGCTTTTACTATCATTTTTCTGGTCCAACGCTTTACAGGTGGAAAAACACTTCCTAAAAGCATTAATCCAGGTACCCCAAAAACCCATCCTTGAAAAATGGGTATTAGTCCACCTATTAATCCAATAATAATCAGAATTAATCCAACAATTGTTTTTACTGTATTTATTAAAGGTTTCATTTTCTAATTACTGCTATTTTTTTAATTGAAGATGCCCCTTCTTGGTTATAAAAAGCAAGAAGGTATACCCCAGATCCTACATAATCACCTTGTTTATTACGGCCATCCCAGAACCCTTGATATCCTTTTATATCTTCTTTAGAAATAGTTCGAAGGACTACACCATTTAATGTCATTATTTTGACTTCACTATTATCCATAAGACCATTAATTGTTAATGGCTTATCATTTGGCAACCTAAAAGGACTAGGGAAAATTTCTACATTATTGTAGGATTTTTTCTCTTCTGAAAATGGAATTCGAATAATACTTACACCTTTATTCGTTGCAATGTATGCTAATCCTTCTTCAGCATTAAATGTTACATCACTCACCCAATTTGATAATAAATTACTATTTGAAGTATTAATTCCATTAATGTCTGGCCAATAATTACCATCCTCTTTTAAAATATGAATTCCATCAGTTTGAGATGTTACCCAAATATTTCCTCTAGGGTCAAAACGAATTTTTGATGAAAAATTAAATGAAACATTAGGAAAATATGGTCTTAAAGTACTATTTATCATAGGTCCTGTGCTCTTTATAGGGTTTTTCTCATCTGCTTGAAGGTTTTTATATATCAAGCCTATATTTGTAAGTACCCACAATTTATTTTCAGGTGAAACATTTATATTTAATGCTTTACGGCTTGAAAACTCTGAATCAATTAATTCTTTATGCCATAATTCGCTTGAAGGATCTAATACTTCTCCACTAAACTTATACATTATTAGATTAGAGCTTGAACCAAACCATATACGATTAAAATTATCTACTGTCATTGTTTGAAGCTTATTGGACAATAGATTTCCGGTTTCATTTGAAAATATATGTCTAACTTGATCTTCTCTAAATATAGAAATTGATATATTTAAACTATTATTAGAAATAGACCAAAGGTTGTTTTTTTTATCAAAGTTAATGATATTTACATTATAAACTTGTTTAGTTGAATCTTTAATTGAGTAAAATAAATCTTCAATTATTAATCCATTTGAATAGTCAAAAGAAATAATTCCAGCAGATTTAGAATCTGTTAAGCTCAAATAAAGTTTATTGTTATGTGAATGTAAATCAGAAAATTGACTTCCAAAATCAATTGTACTTTTTACTATGTTTAAATTTGAAGATAAATTATTTGGAATATTTATTCTAGTAATATTAGACCAACCATTAAGTGAGATTCCTTCTTCTCCAGCCATTAACCATTTTTTTTCGTTTAAATAAGTTATTAAGTAAGGTGAGCTAACAATTGGTTCATTATCAGCAAAGTGATTGAACGAGTTACCATCAACCATGCCAAATCCAAGATTAGTACCTAACCATAAATTGGATTTATTTGAAACGATAGATTTAAGTTTAAATCCGTCATTCAAAAATATTGGTTTAATACTATCATTATTAATTTTAAAAGCGATTGAGTCTGAAATAGCTACAAATTCTTTTTCACTAATTACTATAACTTTATTAATAGAGCTAATTTTTTTATCTTGTTTTAGTAAGGCAAACGGTTCTCTACCTAGTTTTATAGCATATATAGCATTAGATGTAACTAAAGCTAGGTCGTCTACTTTTACATCAATAGCAGTCAATTCATTTCCTAATAATGGATAAGGATTCGTCCAATAAAGTGGATGCTCTTTATGTGGGTTTCCAGCAATTAAACCAAAATTAGTATGAATTAATATTTTCTCACCAAATGTAACAATATTATTAATATGCTCTATATCTTCACGATAATAAAAATCTCTATAGTAAATTTTATCTTCTAAAAAAATAAATTCCATTATCCCCCATTTTTCATTGTTTTTCACAGATCCGTACACTGTGTTTTTATAATTAGTAAAACCAGAGACTTCTTCGATATCTAATTCAAAGTAGTCTACAATTCTTTCTTGATATGAATCCCAGATTTGCACACTTTTCTTCCCTCCTAGCCAAATTAATCCGTTTGGTCCAATATGAATTACATCAATATCAGTTTCAACTAAGCCCTCGTCTTTGGTAAAGACATAATATTTTTTTGAAGCAATATTATATTTGCCTAAACCTCCACTTGTAGCTAAAAATAAATTATAATCATATGAGACAGCTGATTTTACAATTAAGGAAGATGTTATTGAATTTATTTCACCAATCCGGACTTGAGCAGATAAGCATTGAAATGCTATTAACAAAAAAAAAGGATTTCATTAAATTTTAAATGGAGCAGGAATAAAACATAAAAGAAATATAATTAAACAAATATAACCAATACGCTTATTGTGTTTCGATAATGGAATGTTTATATCCTTTATTGGAGGATGCTTTCCAGAGCGCATAAGAAAAAAAAGTAATAAACCCCAAAAAAGCCAATTTAGAGAAATAAAACTAAGTGGAATAAGTGCAAAAAATGATAGTTTACTAATAATGTTTTGCTTTTTACCTAACATCGCATATGCAATATGTCCACCATCAAGTTGTCCAATAGGTAATAGATTTAGCATTGTAACCAATAGCCCAATCCAACCTGCAAAGGCCATTGGATGAAGCATAATGTCTTGTGACATTAATAAGTTCGGATATGCTATCCAGGTTAACAATTTCATAAGGAGAGAATCACCTAACATAATTGCATTATTAATATCAACTTTTTCAACAACTGTAGATAATTTTAATCCAACTAAAAGTGCTGGTACAGCAACAATAAATCCTGCGATTGGTCCAGCTGCACCAATTTGTAATAGAGAATCTTTCTTATAAATGGGGGATTTTATTTTAATAAATGCGCCAAATGTACCAATTAAAAAGAAAAAAGGTGGAGCTGGTAAAAAATAAGGCAGTGTGGCATCCACTTTATGTTTTTGAGCATAATAATAATGACCAAATTCATGAGTACCTAATATTAGCATTAATGTTATTGAAAATGGAAATCCTTTAATAATTTCTAATGGTTTACTAAATACTAAAGCACCTTCCATCATTGCTCCAGCAAGAAGAGTTGTAAATATTGTCGATAAAAATAATATCCAATGAATACGCGATATTTTTGGAATACGAAATATTATTTGTTCCTCATTTTTAATCATTTTTTTGAAACATTCACTTTTTTTTAGATAAAGGTCGAGCTTGTTTTTCTTTTAATATATTGTGCATTCCACGACTTTGCATATCTAAAGTTATTTGATTAATCCAAAATTTTGTTTGCTCAATATAACCATTAATAACTTTTTTAGATATTTGTTCTGTTTGCATATGTACAATTATCACTGCCGAGACCACTGGAACATAACTCATCAATGGGTCTTCATAAAATCGATCTAATTGACGAATAGTTTCACGTCGCGTCATATAATCTATTCTATCTCCATATAGACTATCAGAAAAAGACTGTTTTTCTCCCCACGCTTTTAAATAGTAGTATAAACGACCATCTAGAATTCCACTCAAATAAGAAGATTTAATCTTATTTGTTAATTCAGGATTGTGATTCACAGTTTTTGATATATTATGCCAATCAGTACCATCCCAAAGTAATTTGTTTTGTTTCTCTAATACTTGCGCATGAATTAAAGTAGTTAGAATAATTATTGAAATAAATATTTTCATCTAATATAAATAGTTTTAATATTAACAAATTCTAATATACCATATGATGAGAGTTCATTCCCATAGCCAGATTCTTTAACACCTCCAAAAGGTAAGCGTGGATCAGAACGGACAAAATCATTTACAAAAGCTGCACCAACCTCTAATTCAAATTCTGCTATTCGCTTACCCTCTTCAATATTTGATGTGAAAATAGCAGCACCTAAGCCAAAGCTCGTTTGATTTGCTAAGATTAATGCATCTACTTTATCTTTCGCAGATATTATTGATCCAACTGGACCAAACAATTCTTCATCAAATGCTGGCATCCCTGGTAGAACATTAGTTAATAACATTACTGGATGATAAGCACTATTTTTAATTGAGGGGATTAAACTCTTGTATAATACTTTGGCTCCAGCATTAACACTCATTTCAACCTGTCTAATTAATTGATCACGAGCATCAATACTAACCATTGGGCCAATAGTTGTCTTCTCATCAAAAGGGTCTCCTATGACTTGATTTTTAATTTTATTAATAACTGTTTTTTCAAAATCATGTCTGACAGGCTCTTCAACAATAAAACGTTTTGCTGCAATACAACTTTGACCTGCATTTAAAAGTCTTCCTTCCAAACAAGCGTCAGAAGCTTTTTCTAAATCTGCATCTTTAAGGACTAAATAAGGATCGTTACCTCCTAATTCAAGTACTGTTTTTTTTAAAACTGATCCAGCTTTTTTAGCAACAGATTTTCCAGCTGGTGAACTTCCAGTAAATGTGATTGCTTTTACCATTGAATTCTCAATTACTTCTTCAACTTTTAGTGAGCTAATAGTAAGGTTTCGAAAAACATTTTCAGGAAAGGCAGCCTCAAGGAATAAGCCTTCAATTGCATCAGCACATCCTTGAACATTTGAAGAATGTTTTAAGAGGCAAACATTTCCAGCAATCATTGCAGGAGCTGCGAAACGAAAAACTTGCCAAAAAGGAAAATTCCAGGGCATAATTGCCAACACCACACCTAATGGTTGAAAAGTAATATAACTTTCAGAGGCATCAGTTTTTACCTCTTTAATTGATAAAAATTTTGGTGCATTATCCGCATAGTAATCACAAACCCAAGCAGATTTCTCAACTTCTGCTATTCCTTGTGATATTGGTTTGCCCATTTCTAGCGCCATGATTTGAGCAAATTCGTTTTTCCTTGATTTAAGTGTAATACTTAAGTTCTTAAAATATTGGCATCTTTCATTTATATCTAATTTTCTCCAAAAATTAAATGAATTATTCACTTCATAAATAATATTATTTATTTCTTTAGAACTATGCTCTGGATAAGTACCAACTAAAGAACCATTTACAGGATTGATTGATTTAAGTATAGACATTTATTTAATAAAATATTTTTTTATTAAAAGAAAAAGAACATAAGCTAAACCAAAATGCACTAGTGCTAGAAACTCAGCAGTTAAAATATACCATGGCCAAGGCCCCATATAATCAAGTAATGATCCCATTGGAGGTTTATCCATTATCCAAAAATAATTAGCATCTAAAAGTAGATTAACTAAAAATGAAATAAGTAAAAATAAATTCAATCCAATAAATGAATTTTTTAAACCCACTAGAGTAGGTTCCATTTTATAAACAATTATTACATATATTAATGCAACAATCATCAAATGATGACCAATGAAAAATCTGAAATAATGAAAATGAGGAAAGTCTTGAACAATATCAGGCGTTACAAGACCTTGAAAAATTCCTGATAATCCCCAATAGAAAAGAATCTGAAAAATAAATTCATTTCGACGTAACATAATGAAAGGCAGTAATAAATTAGCAAATCTACAAAGATGAAAAGGTAAATGCAGTTTAACATCAAAAGATCCACCTATAAACTCAAGTAAAACCCAAATTGGAAAATTTATAAAGATTAAGAATCCAAGAAAGTTACCAAGATATTTTTGTTGATTAAAACTTAGAAATGATTTTGAATAAAACGGTAAAAAGATTAGTAAAAAAATAAAGAGTAAACTCGCTACAATATGTGACAGCCCAAATAATTCAAAAGAATTATAATTAATTAAGTATTCAGCTACAGCTGAACGCATAAA
>CAJJBS010000007.1 GCA_905182385.1 Fidelibacterota bacterium TCS55 | reverse complement strand
TTTTAGCAATGAGTCAGGTAATCATTTGATATAAAATAACTAAATGAAACGCCTCTGAGTTAAATAAAAGGCACTCACACATAGTTAAATTATTTTTTGTAATTTTTGTCAAATATTAAGTCATATAACTACTAATAGAGGAACTATAAAATGGAAGCATTTGGAATAATGGGCTTTATTTTTGGGCTTGGTGCGCTTGGAAAAATTATTATGTTGGAAAAACAACTCAAAGAATTAGGTGTCCTTAAAGAAAAAGCAGAATCTGAGAAAAACTAAATGAAACGCTTATTAATTACATTAACATTATTATCTCAAGTATTCGGTTGGGGTGATACTGGACATCGTTCAGTTGGTTTTATTGCTGAACAATACTTATCTCCCGAGGCTTACAAGCAAGTAGCATATTTATTAGACGGAGAATCATTAGCGAGAGTATCCACTTGGCCTGATGAAATAAAAGCAGACCCATTATATAAGATATATGGACAATGGCATTATATCAATCTTCCATTAGATAAAGAGTATTCCGATATTGAAAGATTAGATGGTGGTGATATTATGATGGCTATTGATAAATGTATTGATGTATTGAAAGATAATTTGTCGACTAAAGAAGTCAAAGCTTTTCATCTAAAGTATTTAGTTCATTTGATTGGAGATGTTCATCAACCAATGCATACAGGACGTTATGAGGATTGGGGCGGTAACAAGATTGAAGCACAATGGTATGGACAACCACAAACTAACTTACATTTGATTTGGGATTTCAATATGATAGAACATTACAATTTAAGTTACACGGAGTTAACAGATTTCATCATTAAAGAACATACAAAGACTGATGTTTATCAAGGCAACGTAGAGGATTGGGTAATGGAATCACATAATTATGTTCGTGATATTTATAAAGAGTTCAATGACCCTTTTTTAAACACATATGATAAAGTAGAATTGTATATGTATGAGAACTTCCCCTTAGTAAAGAAAAGATTATATCAAGGCGGTATTAGATTAGCCGGTGTATTGAATAATATTTATTAGTCGCATTCACTCTTTACAAAATCAATCAACTTATTTGGCTTCTTGTTGAACATCATAATATTTTGAAATAAAATTACTACGAATATCGGCGCATATTGAAACCTACTCAATGAATTTAACAATAACCTTACCTTTAGCTCGTCCTTTGGATAGATATTCAAGAGCCTGAATACTTTCATCAAATTTATAAGCTTTATCTATTACTGGTTTTATTAAACCGGACTCATATAGTTTTACTAACTTTTTTAACTGGTCACCATTTGGTGACATTAAAAGGAACCTGTATCTGGCTCCAATTTTAGAGGCCGCATTGGTGACTCTTTTTGCTTTTAGTCTTAGTAAAAATCGTATGATTCTATTTAATCCAAGTTGTTTTGTTGTAATATTATCGACATCTCCTGCAATAGAGATAACTCTTCCACCTTTTTTTAATATCTTAAAAGAATCTAGAGTATACTTGCCTCCTAGAGTATCAAACACAACATCAAACTTAGGACCTTCATCGAGGTAGCTTTGCTTAGTATAGTCAATAATATTGTCAGCCCCCAGTTTTTGTACTAAGCCAATATTTTTAGTGCTGGTAGTAGTAGTAACCTTCGCCCCTAAGTGCTTAGCAAGCTGAATAGCAATTGAGCCAACCCCGCCAGCACCAGCATGAATTAAAATATTTTCTCCAGGCAAGAGCTTTGCAACATCAATAAGAGCTTGATATGAAGTAAGGCCCGCCAAAGGAATACCCGCTATTTCCTCATGCGTGAGGTTTGAGGGAACAAGTGATACATCATCAGCATTTGAAATCACATAATCTGCCATAGTTCCAACAAGGCTCTCATCGATTCTTGAACAGACTTTTTCACCAGCTTTGAACTTTTCCACTTTTTCGCCAACTTGTTCAATAACTCCACTCACATCTCTCCCAATTCCTTTTGGAAATTGTATTTTTCTCATAGCTTTAAAGTCGCCTCTAACAATCTTATAGTCTAAGGGATTAAAGCTTGAAGCGTGAGTTTTGATAAGTATTTGATTTGGAGCAATGGTGGGTATAGGTACTTCTTGTATTTCTAAGCTTGTACTTAGTTCACCGTATTTTGTTATCATTAATGATTTCATGTTTTAATATCCTTATAATTACCATTAACCCTTCAATAATCATTCCAGAATAATTTATATGTCTAATTGACAAAAATAATTATGGTTGGGATTTTATTGTATTAGCAAAGTGGCATATTGGCTCAGTACTATGCCATATATTGTCATTTGATAGGAAGTTATCTGATAGGAAGTTTATTAAAACCTACCTTATCATACCCCCGTATCCGTTTGTATATAAAGCCTAAAGCAGATTAGTTGTGTACAGTGTTGTTATGGAAAAAGTCCCCTTATATATATAACGCCCTTAAACGCCCACAGACTTTTCAACCAAAAATCTCAACCTAAAACACCCTTTGGGGGTGGTAGTACCCTTTAAATAAAAGGCACTAAAATATAAAATTGATAATATTATTTGTTGAAAGGTATTAAGTTGATAATACAAACTTATTAAAGGAGATTATGATGATGAAAAAAAATAATATTATAACTTTATTAATTCTGACAACCACCTGTATCTTTTTAAATGCTCAAGATAATTCCGTTGATAAAAAACCAGAAAAAATGCTTATTGAAGGAGAGATTGTAGGTCTTGCTTGTTATACTTCAAGTGGATTGATGGGAAGTGAGCATAAATCTTGTGCTAAAAGATGTCTGACTCGTGGTACACCTGCGGGAATATTAGACAAAGATGGTAATCTATTTGTTATTGCTGCTCCAAGCCCTGGTTATTCCGCTTATGCAGCAGAAACTATAAGATTAAATGGCTTGGTTATAGATGGAAGAATTAGTCCCGATAAAATGGAAATAGTGAATGATAAGAAGTGGGAAGAAGTATCTTTAGTAGGCGGTTCTCCAAAATCTAATTAAATGAAACGCCTCTGGGTCAAATAAAGGATAATGAAATGAAAAAAAGAATATTAGCTATTTCCTTATTATTAACAATAGTATCTAATGTATATGCTGAGCCTTATGAAATCAAATTAAATGAATTTAATTCAATATCAAATACCACACCTTTTGATATTGAAATTCGATTTTCTGATAGAACATATGCTGAAATTAATTTAAATGAAAAATCTGAATCCTATTTAAAAATAAGGATTGAAGATAATCGATTAATTATTGAAAGCGTAAAAGATGATTGGTGGAAATTTTGGAATAAAATATCATTACGTGGAACTATTTATATATATACACAAAGTTCTAAATTTAAATTTATAGAAAATATTGGAACTGGAAGTATGAACTTTAGTGATAAGATTAGTTCAAACTCTCTTCAAGTTAATCTTATTGGAACCGGGAGCATTCTTTTCAGTGGGGGTGGTGAAGTATTTAATAATAATATAAATGTTACCGGGACTGGTAATGTTAATATGGAAATGATACAAGTCAATATTGCAGAAGCTAAAGTCTTAGGTACTGGAAATATAAAGATTGATGTCATTGAGGAACTAAAAGTGACCATTGTTGGTACCGGTAGTGTTATTTACAAAGGACGCCCAAAAATATCATCAGAAATAACAGGAACTGGACGCTTGATATCTACATAAAGTATCTATTGGAATTAAAAATGCGGATTGGAATGAAACGCCTCTTTCTCAACTAACCTACTCACGAAGGCTTTTTTTATTTGGGAATGATGAGTAGATTTTGGTGTGGCTGATGAAAATATAATAGAACTATTCTCCGATGGAGCATGTAAAGGCAATCCAGGCCTAGGCGGTTGGGGTGTTTTAATAAAAGATTTAAAAACCCTTAATGAATTAAAAGGAAGTCAACAGCAAACAACAAATAATAGAATGGAATTAATTGCTGTGATAGAAGGTCTTAAGTCAATAAAAAAACATGCACATATTCAAATCACTACAGATTCGATGTATGTAAAGAATGGTATTAATCAATGGATTAATAATTGGAAAAAAAATGGATGGCGAACCGCCGCAAAAAAACCAGTTAAAAACAAAGATTTATGGCAGGAATTAGATGAATTAGTTCAAGACTATAGTATTAAGTGGTTATGGGTAAAAGGACACTCTGGGCATCCTGGTAATGAAAGAGCTGACCAATTAGCGAATGAAGCTATTGAAGAATTCCAAGATAAAATAATACATTGATTTCTAATTAGAAGATAGTAAAAATATTTAATCAAACCCCCGTATCCATTGATTGAACCTTTTATATTGGTAGAGAGTCCTATCTCAAACCATCGTATGTTGCTACTCTTCATTTTTTCACATAAAAGTAATTAATTTGTACAACAGTTAATTGATATCGGTTGTTCTAAATATTTAAATAAATAATAGTACTAATCAATGGCAACATACACAAAGCTTAATCACCAAGGTATTCAGTCCTTGGCTAATAATTATGATTTAAAAATTATCGAATTTTCATCTCTTGATGGTGGCAGTGGTAACTCAAGCTACTTATTGAAAGATGAAAAAAATAGCTACGTATTAACTATCTGTGACGATAAAGAACATGATGCAGTATTTAAAATGTGTCAGTTACTGTTATTACTTGAATCATATAATATACCTTGTAATCGCCTGATAAAAACAGTTAATGGTAAAATATTGACTACCCTTTCTTTACCTGAGTGTGTTAAACCAGTAATCCTTAAAGAGTTTATTGAAGGTCAGGTTGTTGATGAACTAAATGAAACCATG
>CAJJBS010000006.1 GCA_905182385.1 Fidelibacterota bacterium TCS55 | reverse complement strand
GAAAATTATCAAAAGGTCTGGAGACTTAATTGAAATATTTCTTATTTATTTTTTGTTTATTTGAAATTATTTTTTCTCAAAAGATTTTAATCCCGATGGATCAAGGACAAAAAGATCATTTGAAGGCATATGGAACAACGTTTTGGGCCTTAGGTGAAGAAATAAAAGTTGAGTGGTTACTAAATTATCGTGGCGGTTCATTTTTAATGGATAGTTATCCTAAAATTGAACAAGAGTGTCGATTACGTGGAGTTACTTTTGAAATTATAAATATTAACCAAAGTCTAACTATTTATAATGAGATTGAAGTAAATAATATGGATATAGTATTGCTTGAAAAAAGACCTAAAATTGCAATTTATACTCCACCCAATAAGCAACCATGGGATGATGCTGTTACCCTTGCTCTAGCCTATGCTGAAGTACCCTATAAAACTTTATGGGATCAAGATATTTTTAATGGCTCATTATCGGAATATGATTGGCTTCATTTACATCATGAAGACTTTACAGGTCAATATGGTAAATTTTATAGAAATTATCATACTGCAAGTTGGTATATAGATCAAAAAAATCAATTTGAGGAAATGGCAAATAAGCTTGGATTTGATTCTGTCCATTCACAAAAGAAAATATTAGCTCAGATGATTAAAAATTATGTTGCTAATGGTGGATTTCTCTTTGCTATGTGCTCTGCTACAGATTCTTTTGATATTGCACTAGCAACACAAAATATAGATATTGCTCACTCTGTTTTTGACGGAACCCCTATTCAGAAAGATTTATTAAGTAAGTTAAAATATGATGAAACAATGGCCTTTAATAATTTTAAAATAATATCTGATCCAATGGTCTATGAATATTCAGATATAGATTATCCACCAAGTAATAATCCAATCGTACGTGGCGCTGAAGCTGATTATTTTTCATTGTTTTCTTTTTCAGCTAAATATGATCCTGTTCCAGCAATGCTTACACAGAACCATGTATCTACTGTCAAAGGATTTATGGGACAGACTACAGGCTATAATAGAAAAAAAATTAAAAATCATATTATAATTTTAGGAGAAGATCAAACAAGTCCACAAGTTAAATATATCCATGGAAATCATGGAAAAGGAACTTTTACTTTTTTAGGGGGACATGATCCTGAAGATTATCAACACTTTGTGGGGGACCCACAAACTGAACTTTCATTACATAGAAATTCACCAGGATATCGACTTATTTTAAATAATATTCTATTTCCAGCTGCAAGAAAAAAAGAACGAAAGACCTAGCAATATGTATAAATTCATTTTTTTATTCATTTTTTTATTCATTTCATGTCAAACATTTTATACTGGTTCCTTTGATCAACCAAATTTAAATCTTGAACAACCGGAAGAACTAAGCACCATAGTTTCAAAATGGGAAGATGGTAATAGGACAACGGGAGAATCTAATGAATTTGAATGGTGGTATTTTGATACTAAGTTGAATAATGGAGCAGTTTTAGTTTGTTATTTTTATAAGGTCCACTTTTTGCAAGATAAATATTTTATTGGTTTAAATTATAATCATGATGATGAAAATATTTTCTTATTGAAATATTTTAATAAGAATGAAGTTCAGTTCTCAAGTGATAGTTGTAATGTAATAATGGGTAATAATTATATAAGAGGTAATCTTGATCAATATGAAATCAAACTTGACCCAAAAGACTTTGAAGGATTTGGTGTTGAACTATTTCTTAAATCAAATTTAAAGCCCTACCGACCAAAAGATGGTATTATTAAAGCTGGTGATGATTTTTTTGCTTGGTTAGCTGCTGTTCCAAATGGGAACACTGAAGGCAAAATTATAATAGATGGCGTTAAGAGAAATGTAAAGGGAGATGGTTACCATGATCATAACTGGGGGAATACTCCTCTTCAAAAATTATTTGATGGCTGGAGTTGGTTTCGTGGAAAAGTAGGAGACCATACAATAATTGCAGTTGAATTAAACTTATCTGATAAAAGAGGTGGATCTAATATCCCAATATTATATATAGCAAATCAGGATAGTATTTTGACTAACAGATTTGGAGAGAATGGAGTTTATACTAAATACACTAATCTGATTAATAATTTATATCCCAAAAAAAATGAACCTTTATTCTCAAGTATTAAATTTCTAACTGAAGATGGTTTTCTAGTATCTATTAAAGGGAATAAGCTTATAGATAATTCAGAAATATTTAAAAGGATGAATTTACCAAGTCCAATAAGATGGGTAATGAATAGAACCGGCATAGACCCATACTATTCAAGATTTAATAGTAATGTAGAACTTTCAACAAATGGTAATTATTTAGGTAATGGTTTTGGTATTCTTGAAATTATGGATTTAAAATAATTTCAATATATTATTTATTTTTCTTTCTTTGATTCATTCCAAATAATGTCCATTTCTTCAAGTGAAGCATCTTCCATTTCTTTACCTTTTGCCTTAATGCCTTTTTCAACTTTTTTAAACCTATTAATAAATTTACGATTGGTTCTTCTTAATGCATTATCTGCTGAAATCTCTAAAAAACGAGAGAGATTTACTATTGAAAAAAGAACATCACCAATCTCTTCCTCAATGTGATCATTATTTTTTTCGTTTTGAGCTTCTTTTAATTCTAAAATTTCTTCATGAACTTTTTCCCAAACTAATTCTATCTTATCCCAATCAAAGCCAGCAAGGCTCGCTTTCTGCTGAAGCCGTTGAGCTTTAATAATAGATGGAAGGTTTTTTGGTACGCCATCAAGTCTTGACTCTCTACCTTTCTCTTTATGCTTTGAAAGCTCCCATTCTTTGTTTCTATCATCACTTATAACTACTTGATCAATATTAAATACATTTGGATGTCGTTTCACTAGTTTTTCATTTACGGTTTTAAGTACCTCTTCTAACTGAAATTGTTTATTTTGATCAGCAATGGATGCTTGGAATACTATATGAAGCAAAACATCACCTAGCTCTTCTTTTACTGTTTCCCAATTTTCATCATCAATACTTTCAATCAATTCATAAATCTCTTCAATCATAAAAGGAATTAATGATTGGTTAGTTTGAGCACTATCCCAATCGCAACCATCTGGCTCTCTTAACCTAGAAATAATTTCAACTAATTTTTCAAACTCTTTACCAACTTTACCCATAAATATTTTTCCACTTCATCATATCTAAATAATAGTCTTCTTGCTTTCTCATCTCTATTTTTTCTTGATCAGTTTCATCATTAAATCCTAGTAGATGGAGACAACCATGAATTATCAATCTTCCTAATTCTCTATTCAATGGTTCTTTAAATTCGACAGCATTTTCTTTTGCTCTTGGTATGCTTATATAGATTTCCCCCTCAATATTTTTTTCTTCATAATCATTTAATCTAAATGCAATAACATCAGTAAGATGATCTAGCTTAAAAAATTCTTTTTTTAAGCCCGACAATAAGTCATCATCTCCAAAAATAAATGAAATATTTGCTTTTATTATATCTTTAGAGTTGAATAAATGTAATACTCCGTCTAAAATAACTTTACTTTTTAAAGGCTTATATTTAGGATCAGTTTCCACATGGGTTTTGATCATACTATTATATTTTATACTTTGACAATTTTATTGTCATCAGGATACTCAATTCTTATATGATAAATACCTCTAAGAACTGGCAATAAACCACTTGAGCCATCAACTTTACCTTTTATTCGAGTTAATTCATCCATAGTTAAAGGACATTCCGAAAGTTGTCCAGCAGTTACTCGCATATTTATTATTTTATCAATCATGGCTTCAATCTTCATAATATCAGGTTCTTTAATTGAACGTACTGCAGCCTCCACTGCTTCACATATCATAAGGATTCCGGTTTCTTTAGTGTTTGGCTTAGGTCCAGGATATTGAAATTGAACTTCTTCAACATTTTTATCTTCTTCTAGGGCTTTACGATAAAAATATTCAACTCTTGTTGTGCCATGGTGCATTGGAATAAAATCACTTACTATAGTTGGAAGTCCATATTCTTTAGCAAGCACTAATCCATCTGTAACATGATTTTTAATTATTTTTGCACTCATTACAGATGTGAGATTATCATGGAGATTTTCACCCGCATATTGATTTTCAATATAATATTCAGGTCGAGCCATCTTACCAAGATCATGATAGTATGCTCCAACACGACATAATAATGAGTTAGCTCCAATAGCATCTGAGCAAGCTTCAGCTAAGTTTCCAACAACAATACTGTGATTAAAAGTTCCATTCGCTTCATTTTGTAATCTTTTTAACAGCGGGTGTTGAAAATCTAGTAATTCAATTAAAGTTAGATTAGTTGTAATACCAAACGAAACTTCTAATAATCCAATTAATCCATAAGTAACTATTGGAGATAAAATAGCAACGATTGATAAATTCATCATATCATTACCCATTAAGATCCAGGCATGACCTTTAAATAAACCCTGTCCAATAATTACAAGAGCACTACTACTTAATAATGCAAAAATAGCCGTAAATAACTGACTCCTTCTACGAAGTTGCCGAACAGCATAAATCCCTACAGAAGAATTGAACATAGCCGTAACCATAAATTCTACATTATTCCCAATTAAAATTGTTATAAGTAAAATAATAGATGTAATACCCATAAAAGCTATTTTGGCATCAAACATAATAGTTAAAACCATAGCTGCAACAGTTATTGGTATTAAATATTCAGATAATTCTAAATTTTGCGTGAATAAAAAAGCTAAACTAACTTCAATCAAAAATATTAATCCAATAAGTAAAACCATTCTCCAATCATCAAAAATATGTTTTCTGTATGTTAGTAAAAAAGTAAAGAAGAAAGATACTATTATTCCTATAACCAATATTCTTCCTACGTAAGCTAAAACAGTATCGCTTCGACTTTCTTGCATTGATTTATTATCAATAGAAACTGAAAGCGAAAATAATTTTTGTAAAGCATCTTCCGTAACTCTTGTATTAGCATCTAATATTCTTTCGTTTTTAAGGATTATACCTTTATTTCTAGGAACTCTATCTTGACGAGCTTTTTGACGACGTTCTGTTGTTTCTCGATCATAGATTAAATTGGGCTTCATAAATTCTACGATCAAAGAATAACCTAGATCACGACTAATGCTAATATCTTCAGGAAAACGGTTTGTTACTTCAAAACGTGCTTTTGTCCATGCATCTTGAATATCATTATAACTAACTGGATCAGTTAACTCTGGCGCCTCGTTGTTATTTGTGACTATTGCTACTTGTTTGCCTAATATTTCTGAAATAGATATATCATAAATACCTTCAGCCCAACGATTACGAGATATTTGAATTATTTCTTTTTTAAGATTAGGTAAATCAATTATTAAATTATTTGAATCATCTGCTAAAAAAATTTCATTCCATTTGTCATCATTAAATGCAAAGTTATAATTTTCTTTAACTATTTCCATAAGCATATTTAAAGCTGCACTATCAGATTGAACATCTATACGTGATAAATCAAATTGTTCTGTAAACCTGTTTCTGTATAAAGTATCTTTAGATTTAGCTAATTTTTTATTTGCTAATTGAATCGAGTTAATATGATCAAAATAAGCTTCTATAACATTAATTTGCGTGACAACTACATTTTGTGATCTTAAAAAAAGAAAAGGTTCTGATGTTAATGCATCATCAAGATCTAATTGAAGCTCCTTTGATGTTTTTAAAATTGGAAAATTAAATGGGGCAACCACTTCTTCTTGGGCTACATCATTCAATTGATATGAGTATAATAAAGTTTTACCTTGAGGAAAAAAGAATGATAAAAAAATAATTACTGTAGTTAATATTACTATTTGCTGCCAATAATGATTAATTATTTTTCTTAACTGTTTATATAAGGATGGTTTGTTTGGACTTCTTAACATTTAATCTACCACTTAATCGCTGCAGAGGCCCAAGTAAAGCCTGCTCCAAATGCTGCTAAAATAATATAATCTCCTTTTGTTATATGACCTTCCTCAATAGCCTCAGTTAAAGCAATTGGTATTGATGCTGCAGTAGTATTCCCATATTTATGAATATTACTATAAACAACTTTCATATCTACATTCATCTTATTAGCAACCGCTTGACTAATACGAAAATTAGCTTGGTGCGGAATAATTAGTTTAATATCATTAATAGATAATTTATTATGAGCTAGTGCTTCATTAATCACTTCAGGAAATCGTTTAACTGCATTTCTAAAAACTTCGCGTCCATTCATTTGTGGAGAAAAACGCTCTGAATCAAAAGTCTTTGTTTTAAACCAACTTCCGGTACTAGTACCAGGCGCTTGCATCCAGAGATTTTTTATATTTTTACCTTCACAATGTAGATGTGTAGATAATATTTGGCTTTGATCATTACTATTTTGAATAATTGCTGCACCAGCACCATCTCCAAAAAGGACAGCAATATCTCTACCCTTTGTAGATTTATCAATCAGTTTTGTCTGTGCTTCAGCTCCAACTACTAATATAGTTTTAGCCATTCCTGTTTTAATAAATTGATCTCCAATTGATAGACTATAAATAAAAGCCGAACATGCAGCTTTAATATCAAAAGCGCCAATTGTATTTAATTTCAAACTCTCTTGAAGCTGAGCGCTAACACCAGGGAAAAAATAATCAGAAGATAGAGTTCCAACAATAATCATATCTATTTCTTGAGGATCAATATCTGCGTCTGATATAGCATTAAGTGAAGCCTGATGTGCTAGATCAAATGTTGAGATCTCTTCCGTTGCCCACCTTCTTTCTTTAATACCCGAGCGAGTTTGTATCCATTCATCAGAAGTATCTATTGTTTGAGATAGATTTTCATTAGTGATAACATTTTCTGGGACATGAAATCCCATACCTATAATTTTAGTTGAATTCA
>CAJJBS010000005.1 GCA_905182385.1 Fidelibacterota bacterium TCS55 | reverse complement strand
GTAGAATCTTTTGAACTACCATCAGATGCATAAACCTTAATATTAGCCACTCCATTCCAGTTCGCAGTCGGCGTTAAAGTTAGCGTCGATGATGAAATGGAGACAGAAACTGCATTGTTGTCAGAGATTGCACTAAACGTACTTGCACCATCAAACGTAGAGGTCAAGGTTATATCTCCAGCTTTATCCTCATCAATAGTTAAGTCTTGGATACTTACCATATCAGATACTGGTGTAACCGTTAGTTCAATCTCTAAAGAATCCTTAAATGAAGGGAATAGTGAAGCATAGACTTTGATATTAGCTAATCCATACCAATCCACTTTTGGAGTAAAAGTTAGCATCGATGATGACACGGAGACAGAAACTGCATTAGTGTCAGAGACTGCAACAAATGTAAATAACTTTAAATTTGGATCTATAATACTTAAGTCAACAGTAATGGGCTGATCTTCTTTCATAGTTGCTACAATTGGAGTTTTTATTTTCCATGTAGCATTAGTTATGGTTCCATTATATTCATTTGCAGTAGCATCAGAAAGGGTTGTACCTGTACCTTCAGAAAATTTCCAGTATGCAACTAATTTACTAGATGAAGTATAATCGCCTTCATCCGATTGACTATCTAAAGGTCTTCCATTATTGAATAAAGTTAAAACCTCTAATGAGTCAAGACCTACATTCCATACTGAAATATCATCTAGGTCACCATTGAAGTCTGCATAAGTATTATTAGTCCCATGTATACCTATTCGAGTATTACTCCCAAGACCAGAATAATCTATTTCACTAGATTCTGAAGTCCGAGCAACTTCATTGCCATCAATATAAAATTTTTGTATTCTAACACCTGTACCTGTACTATCGTAATTAGTATAGGTGAAAAAGTGCCAACCAGGTGTTAAGGTAGAATCAATACCAGTAGCGAGCCAGCCATTAGAGGCACGAAAGAATCCCTTTTGACTTTGCCCATCATTTAATCGTATTGCAACATGGTCCCCCAGTGAAATGATTTCGCCTCTTTGATCAGAATTGACCTTGGCCCAAGCAGCTAGAGAAATATTTGGGTTTTTACCTAAAAGCCCAGGTGTTTCTACATAATCATCATCCCCATCGAAATGTAATACATTCAATGTTTGAAATTCTACATTCACTGGTTGAGCATATAGAAAAGAAAAATTTATTAGAAACAAGGTTGTAAGGATAGCAATTTTCTTCATAATATTATTCCTTTATTTGTTATAATCATTATTAACGACTTAAAAATAAATAGTATCTAAATTTAAAGAATAAATATCTATTTACTTAAGGCTTATATCTTTTTTGTGCTTTAAGTAGGTATAAATCTGCTTTTTCAGTTTCCCCATCTTGAGACAGAGATACAATTCGAACCGCTTCTAAAACTGGTATTGCAGTATTATCATAATTTGAATAAAAAGCATCTAAAGCTTGAGCTACAAGATTTACCTGATACCCTGCTTTTTTCGCTCTGTGTTCATCAAGAATGTTATAAAAACGTTCAATGTAATAAGGCTCTACCCAATTAGGATCTTGATTATACTGTTTTTTAACTTCTTGTTTGTGATGGAACTTAAACTTTGCCCCAGCAGCATATACTCCATTTACAAATGCAACTTTTTCTTTAAAGTCTAATGACTCCCAATACAATGCAGGCGATCTTTTTTGTGCTATTACTAAGCTAAATAGAAACATAAAAAGAATTATTTTTTTAATCATGCTTTAGTTCGTCATATTGATTAATAATAGGAACGCGTCTACCCATACCAAATGCTTTTGAAGTTACACGTAAACCTGGAGCAGCTTGGCGCCTTTTGTACTCATTAATTCGGATTCTATTTGAAATATCTTTTACTAGTTCAGGGTCCACACCTTCTTCAATTAATTCAGATGGTGATTTCTCATCATCAATAAGGGAACTAACTAAAGGACTAACTATATTGTAATCAAATGGATCAACTTGATCTGGACGTAATTCTGCTGATGGAGGTTTTTCAATTGAACTTAACGGAATTCGTTCAAATCCAGCTTTCTTGTTAACCCACTTAGATAAGGCATATACATCAATTTTTGAAAGGTCTGATATAATAGCAAGCCCACCATTCATATCTCCATAAAGTGTGCAATAACCCATAGCGAGTTCAGTCTTATTTCCTGTAGATAAAACTAACCAATTAAATTTATTTGAGAGGGCCATAATAATACTTCCACGAGCTCTTGCTTGAATATTCTCTTCTGCTACTCCAACTTCACTACCATTATAGCTTGCTTTTAACGATTGTTCAAAAGAACTAACAATTGATTCAATCGATATCGTCCTGTAATCAATATCTAGATTTTTAGATAATAGTTTTGCATCATCTTTACTATGTTCACTTGAAAACTTTGAAGGCATAGAAACACCATAAACATTATCTTTTCCAAGAGCGTCAACTGCAATGCAAGCTGTTAAACTAGAATCTATACCGCCACTAAGCCCAATTACAGCCTCTGCGTGATTAGTCTTTTTAAAATAGTCTTTCACTCCAAGAACAAGCGCACTATAGATACTTTCTTCTCTTTCAAGAACTTTTAGATCTACTGGCTTATTTAAATCAAGATCAACCATTACTATTTCTTCTTCAAAAGCCTTACCTTGTATAATCAATTGACCATATTTATTATAAGCCAATGATTGCCCATCAAAAATAAGTTCATCTTGAGCGCCAACTAAATTGCAGTAAACATAGGGTATACTGTTATCTTTGGCTTTGCTTTGAATAAGCTGGCAACGATCTATTAATCTATCTACTCTATAAGGTGAAGCAGAAATATTAATAATTATTTCTGCACCTGACTCTTTAAGCTCTTTAGCAAGATCACATGAATAGTTATTATCCCAAAGATCTTCACAAATTTGCAAACCTATTTTATTATTTTTGCCATCGATGGCTACTTCTACTATTAAATGATCGTTGCCAGGAGAAAAATAACGATCTTCATCGAAAACATCATAAGTTGGTAACAATCTTTTTTTGTAATGATTTATTACTTCACCTTTTTCACAAAAAAATGC
>CAJJBS010000004.1 GCA_905182385.1 Fidelibacterota bacterium TCS55 | reverse complement strand
TAATAATCTTTATTTTTTTTTAATATTTTACTTTCATGTTTATATTGAATTAAGAACCATAAAACAATCGTTCCAAAAACAATTAAATAAACTGAGAGAAAGTAATTTAAGAAATTATACATTTTTAATTAATTTATCCTTGATTTGTATCACATATATTCTATATCTCAACATTAAAATATAAACTAATGTAAAAATACACAATGAAATTAGAAAAGGGATCAATATACCTGCTGGTTGCTTTGCCATTTCAACCTGTGGATGAGATTGTATCTCAGGAGCCCAAAACTGCACAGATAAAAAGATTATAGGAACATCTAAAAATGCTATGATTCCAATTGAGGCAGCATATCGCTTTACTCTTTCTATATGACCACCAAAAGACCTGACCATAAAATAACCAATATAGATTAAAAATAAGATTAAAGTTGTTGTTAACCTTGGTTCCCAAATCCACGGCTTACCCCAAATTGGAGTAGCCCATATAGGGCCCGTAATTAATACTAAAGATATAAAGATTGTTCCAATTTCAGCGGCCGCTAATCCAACATTATCCCAATAATCATTTCTTTTAACAAAAAACATTAATCCCGCAATCATTACTACAAAGTATGATAAAAAGCCTACCCATGCAGATGGTACATGAACATAAAATATTTTTTGAGCCCAATGTTGATCTGGCACCATTGGTGTATTGAAACTAATATTATAAATATTGAATAATAGTAAAATCCCTACAAAAATAAGAAAAAACATATTATTTTTATTTTTAAAAAATGTAACCATATTATTCTTCAGTTATAAAATCAAATAAAGTATATCCAGCTAGAGCAAAAATTACAATGATAGAGATAATTATTAATAACCAAAATTGCCATAATTGATAAGCAGTTTCAGCTAAAACCCCTGATGAAATTTTTGTAGCAGCAATAATAACTGGTGAAACAAGAGGGAAAAATAAGATTGGTACTAATACCTCACTAAGGTTAGCACGCATTACAATCCCAGAAACAAGAATTGCCACTGACATTATAGCTAGATTAACTAGAATCATTGTTGATATAAATAAAATAAAATTTGACGGTAAATCCAGTAGCAAAAATTTAAAGAATGGAACAATAATAACTAATTGCATAAGAGTTAAAAAGATTGTTCCACTAATCCACTTAGATAAATAAATAATTCCTCTATCAATAGGAGCACTTATAAGCATAGAAAAAGCATCAAAGTTCTTTTCATATGAAAAAGTTCGATGAACGCCTAAAACTGAAACGAATAAAATCATAATCCAAAACATGCCAGGTGCGTAGTTACTTACAATTACTTTAGAGACGTTAGAAGTAAAGGCAAATGCTAAAATAATTGATAAACCAAATATTAACATTGATAATACAACTTCGCGAGAACGAAATTCTATGAATAATTCTTTTTTTAGTAAAATAAGAAACATTACGATTGATAAATTTTACCATCTAATAAATTAAAGGTTTTATGTCCATATATTTTAGCTTTAACAATATTATGAAGTACAAGACATATTGATTTACCTTTTTTTTGCCAATTAGATAAGGCTAAATCCATTTGTTCTTCACCTTCTTTATCTAAACCTGAAAAAGGTTCGTCAAGTAGCAATAGATTCCAATTAGATAATTCAGCATAAGTCAATTTCAAACGTTGAAGCATGCCTTGAGAAAAAAATGAGATAGGATCATTAGCTTGCTCTAATAAACCAAAATGCTCAAGCTGATATATAATCTTAGATTCAGCAAGCTTATTTTTACGAATTTCTAAAGCAAATTTTAAGTTTTCAAGTGCTGATAACGAAGCATACATTGCAGGAGCATGGCCTATATATAATATATTTTTCCTACTAGAAGGCTGAGAAGTCAATATATTGATATTTTCAAAAATAATTTCACCTTTATCTGGAGTCATTATTCTTGCAATTATTCGAAGCAATGTAGTTTTTCCAGCTCCGTTATTGCCCATAAATACTGCAGTCTCTCCAAATTTTAGTTGAAAACTTAGATTATCTAATATTTTTCGATGATTGAAAGACTTAGATAATCCCGTTACAGAAAGCATTAAATTTTATTAGAGTTCAACTTTGTAATTACTTCTGAAACTTCTATTTTTAATTCTTTTCTAGAAATTTTAAAGTCTTTTTGATTTATGTTACCAATATCAAATTCCATTTCTAGCTCTTTTATTTGGCGATAAAGAAGTCGTTTCTTTCGCTTTAAGGATGGTAAGTCTATTTTATTCTTTAAATTATTAATTTTATTCAAAAATAGAGGTTGAATAACAAAAATAACAGGTAATACAAAGAAAATAAAGACAAGTATATAATCACTTATGAAGTGCAAAATTAATCTTTCCTTGGCCAAAGTGCAATCATCGTACCAATAACAAGGATATAACCACCAATCCAAACCCATCTAACTAAAGGGTTTACCATGATTTTAAGAAAGGCAATACCATTATCGTTATCTATAGCTGAAAAGATTGAATATATATCCTGATTTAAGGTTGAATAAATATCAAGTTCACTATGCGGTTGTCGACGATTGACATCAGGGTTTTTATGGAAATATATACGTTTTTCTGGGTAGAGGTTTGTCACGAATTCTCCCTTATTATCTGTAACTCGAATATCAGAAATCCATGCATAATGATTCGATCTTTCAGTCTCGGATAATTTAAGTAAGGTAAATTCGTATCCAGCTACATGATCAGTTTGGCCTATCTTTAAACTAAATTCTTTTTCTTTATCAAATGCATGACCTGTAAATCCAACAAACATAAAAACTATTCCAACATGAACAATATATCCACCGTATCTAGATCTATTTTTACTAATCATTGTAATTAAAGCTTTAACTATTGATTCATTAAATGTTTTAGTTCTTGCTTTAATACCTCTCATAAACTCTGTAGAAATAGTTGCTAAAACAAAAACAGATAGACTGAATGAAATAACCACAGATCCTTTAAAGCCAATAGCCATAAATATAACAGCTGCAACCAAACCAGAAAGAATGGGAACTGTGAAGTTTTTTATTAAGCTTTGCTTGCTTGTATTTCTCCATGCTAGTAAAGGGCCTACACCTGTTAAGGCTAAGAGAATTAATCCAATTGGAACATTAATTTGATTAAAAAAAGGTGGTCCGACAGTAATTTTTGTTCCACGAACAGCTTCTGAAATAACCGGAAATAGTGTTCCCCAAAAGACAGCAAAACACATAACAACAAAAACTAAATTATTAAATAAAAAGCCACTTTCTCTTGAAGTAAAAGACTCAATTCTTTTTTCTGATCTTAAATCTGACCTTCTTAAAAACATGAGCGTGAAAGAAACAATTAGTATTAAAAAAACAAAAGTTAAGAAAATAGGTCCTAATGATGATGCTGTAAATGAATGAACTGAACTCATAACTCCAGAACGTGTCAAAAATGTACCAAATATACATAGTGCGAAAGTTAGAATTATGAGTGCCATATTCCAAAGCCGCAACATATCTTTTTTCTCTTGAATTATTATAGAATGGAGAAAAGCTGTTGCTGTAAGCCAAGGCATAAAGCTTGCATTCTCAACAGGATCCCAGGCCCAATAGCCACCCCAACCAAGTTCTTGATAAGCCCACCATCCTCCTAGTATTATTCCAGAACTTAAAAATAACCATGCAACTAAAGTCCAACGACGAATACTTTGGATCCATAAAGGACTCGTATCACGATTCATTAAAGCAGAAATAGCAAATGCAAATGGAACCGAAAATCCTACATAACCTAGATATAATGTTGGGGGATGAATTGCCATAGTTATATTTTGAAGCAACGGATTTAATCCATTACCATTTTTAACTACAAAATCTGCATCTGTTGGCATAAAAGGGTTCGTTACAAAGTTAGTTAAAACCAAGAAAAATAATTGAATAATTGCTAGAGATATAATTACCCAAGGCATTAGTCCATGATGTTTAGATTGATTCTGTAAAACAGTAATAGTAGCAAAAATTGATAAGATAAAAAGCCAAAAAAGCAATGAACCTGATTGACCAGCCCATAAAGCAGATATTTTATAAATAAATGGAGTTTCTAAACTTGTATACCTAGCTACATAATCAATATCAAAATTGCTGATTATTAACTGATACCAAAGAATAAATGTTGATAAAAAAACGAAAAATGATATCCCAAGAGATAATCTCTGGCCTGTTAAAAAGAGACGCATATCTCCATTCCGAATGAAAATTAATAAGGTAATTATGGAAAGAATACTAAAACCAAAAGCTAGGTTTAAAGCAACTCCACCAGCTACTGGATTCATGTTTTTATTTCAGTTAGTTTGTAGTTAGACTCATCTCTAAGGTCTCCCTCATATCGAGAAGCACATTTTGTTTGTAATTCATCAGCATAGAATGTACCATCCAAATATTGACCAGTCACAATTACTTCAGCTCCATCTTTAAAAAGGTCGGGTCTTGTGCGATCATATTTTACTGTTAATTCAGTATTCCCTTCTTTTAAGACAAAAGAACAGTCTAAATAATTAGTTTTTGAAATAATTATTGAACCGTCTTTAACAAGACCACCTAATTTTGTTCTTTTATTGATTTTATCATTCAATAACTTTTCTACAGATACAAAAGTAGCCATTGCTTTTTCATCTTTTGGATTAGAGGAGACCCAACCAATCCAAAAAATAACAACTGTAATTACACCAGTTATCATAATTGTAAATTTTTTATTACTATTCATATTACCTCTTAAAAAACAGCAGTTTCTTGCCATTCACCAAATTCTGTTTTCATAATCTCTACTATTTCACCCATTGTAACATGTGACTTAGCAGCTTCAATAATTGGAACCATTATATTTAGATTGTTTTTACAAGCTTCTTTTATTTTTGATAAAGCTTCTCTTGCTATATTTTCATCTCTTTCATGTTTTAATTTTTCTAGTGCTTTAATTTGCTTTTTTTCTACATCAGCACTAATCTCAAGAATTGGAATTTGAATTTCTTCATTTTCATTTTTAAAATCATTAACTCCGACATGAATTAATTTTTTATCATCAATTTTTCTTTGATAATTAGAGGCAGCTATAGAAATCTCTCTCTGAAAATAACCACTCTCAATAGCTGGGATTACTCCACCAATACTTTCAATCTCTCCAAAATACTTTTCAGCTTCCTGTTCAATTTGATCAGTTAATGATTCAATAAACCAAGAGCCTCCCAATGGATCAGCTACATTAGCTACTCCTGTTTCAAATGCAAGCAGTTGCTGAGTTCTAAGTGCTATCTCAGCTGCTTTTTCTGATGGTAGCGCTAAAGTTTCATCCATAGAATTAGTATGTAATGATTGTGTTCCACCTAAAACAGCTGCCATCGCTTGAAAACCAGTCCTTGCAATATTATTCTCAGGTTGTTGGGCTGTAAGTGAACATCCTGCTGTTTGAGTATGGAATCTTAACTTCCATGAACGTTCATTTTTAGCATTATATCTCATCTTTAATCTTTTTGCCCAAATACGTCTTGCTGCACGAAACTTTGCTATTTCTTCAAAAAAATCAAGGTGAGAATTAAAGAAGAAAGATAAACGAGGAGCAAAATCATCAATATCAAGGCCTGCTGCAATTGCATAATCTATATACGTAAACCCATTTGCAAGAGTAAATGCTAATTCTTGAGCTGCCGTAGATCCTGCTTCACGAATATGATAACCTGAAATAGAGATCGTATTATAATTTGGCATATTTTCAGTACAAAAAGTCATCATATCTGTTATGATTCTCATAGAAGGCTCGGGAGGAAATATCCATTCTTTTTGAGCTATAAATTCTTTTAAAATATCATTTTGTAACGTTCCACGTAATTTTGACAAAGGAACTTTTTGATTCTCAGCTGCTGCTATATAAAAAGCTAATAGTATAATGGCTGGACCATTTATTGTCATTGAAACAGATATTTCGCCTAAGTTAATTCCATCAAATAAAGCTTCCATATCTTTAATAGATGAAATAGATACTCCACATTTACCAACTTCGCCCTCTGACCATTCATGGCCTGGATTATAACCCATTAGCGTTGGCATATCAAAAGCCACTGATAGTCCTGTTTGTCCTTTACTTAAAAGAGAGTGGTATCTTTCATTCGTTTCTTTAGGGGTGCCAAAACCTGAAAACTGACGTCTCGTCCATAATTTTCCACGATACATGTTCGCATGAACACCTCGAGTATATGGATATTGTCCAGGGAAACCTAATTTTTCAAGATATTCATTCGTAGGTACTTTAGGGTAATAAAGAGAATCTAAACTTTCACCACTTAACGTATCAAAATTATAATCGCGCGTAGCAGATTCTTGAGTGGATTTTATCCACTTTTCTTTTGCTTTATTAAATAATTCTAATTGTATTGACATAGTTTAAATGATGTGTCGAATTTACGTAGTTCTACGTATTTCTAATACCTTATTAATGCCTTCAAAAACCATCCAAAGAATGAGGATGATTAAAAGTACAGTTATTCCAAAAAGTAGGATGTTTTGATCAAAGAAATTTATTGCATTAATAATTAGAGCAGCAAATGTTAGAACTAAAATTAATATCATTGGTATTAAAAGAGGTAAAATCGGTTTTTTCTTTTGCCAATAATAAAGCGTAAGAACCATCAAAGTTAAAGCACCGAGCATTTGATTGCTTGCTCCAAAAATTGGCCATAAGAGCCATCCTGCCTGACGAGTAGTTCCAGTGCTTGGATCTGATAAATTCCAGAATGCTAATATTATTGCTGGAATAATTGCTATAGCTGTTCCAATAAAACGATTCGATAAAAATTTAATTTTAGTAACTAAGCCAAATTCATTTAGAATAAACCGTTGAATTCTTGTAGCTGTATCTAATGTTGTTGCTGCAAAAGAGATTACTAATACTGCCATAATTGTATTAGCCATATTCATTGGAATACCTAAAGACTCTAATAAAGCTCCTCCTCCAAGAACAAATGCTGTCGCTTTATTAGTGCTAGCATGAGCCCAAGAATCATAATAAACAGCCCAGCTTAAATCAGAGACTAAACCAACCGAGGGGAGATTAGCTTCAGCAACTAATGAAATACCTGCCACAGCAGCAATAGTAGAAGCTAATGCTAGTGTTCCTTCACCAATCATACCTCCATATCCAACCATTCTTGCATCAGTTAAATGTTCTAATTGTTTTGATGATGTTCCAGATGAAACTAAACCATGAAATCCACTAATAGCTCCACAAGCAATTGTGACAAACAATAATGGAAATAAGCTTGGTGTGCCTGGCTCTGAAAAAGATCTAATAGCAGGTGCATCAACAATAGGTTGAGCAACTAAAATCCCTAAAAATAATAAACCTAAGCCAACAAATAATTGGTGACTATTAATATAATCTCTTGGTTGAAGTAGAGTCCAAACTGGTAATAGACTTGCTATGGCTGAGTAAATAAATAAAATTATAATCCACATATTTTTTGCATCTTGAGAATCCATAGAGCTAGTAAAATCAATAGGATATAAAGTACCAACCCAAATAAAAAAATAAAGGATTGCTAAAGCTATCAACGAAGGTATTAAACTATCTATTTTTCTTTTATAAAGTAGATATCCCATAATAATTGCAATAATTATTTCAATATTTATAGGGATGACTGAAGAAGGAATTCCTACAAAAAGATCAGCTATTGCCATTGCAAAAACAGCTAATACTAACCAAACAAGAAAAATGACAAAAACAAGAAACATGAGTCTTGCTCTCTTACTTATTGTGGTTGAAGCTATATCTGCAATACTTTTACCTTTTTCTTTTACACTCGCAACTAATGCTCCAAAGTCATGAACTGCACCCATAAATACAGTACCCACTAAAATCCAAACTAATGCTGGTAACCATCCCCAATAAGCAGCAACACATGGACCAATAATTGGTGCTGCTCCTGCTATTGAAGTAAAATGATGACCAAATAAAATATGTTTCTTAGTTGGAACATAATCTAAACCATCTTTGAAAGTTTTTGATGGCATTGAAACGTTAGGATCATTAATACCAAATATTTGATTACCAATAAATTTTGAATAAAACTTATAACCTAAATAAAAAAAAGAAAGACCAATTAATAAGAGTAAAAGAGAACTCATATACTAAATATTCATATTTGTTGATATTTCTTTATTTTTTACTATATCAACGATACCTTGTTTATTTATAGAGCATTGGTCCAGCAGTTCATTCCTAGAGCCATGCTCTACAAATTTATCTGGCAATGAGATTATATTAATTTTATTTTTATATCCATTAATTAATAACCAAGCAGCTACACCTTCACCAAAGCCACCTGACCTTACACCTTCTTCAATAGTTATTACTTGATCAAAACGACCAATAATTGATTTTAAATACGCGTTATCCATAGGTTTAATAAAACGACAATTAACAACTTCACATTCTATACCATCATGAATTAAAATTTCAGCAGCATCTAAAGCATCATATACCTGAGGACCAACGGCTAATATTAAAACCTTGCTACCTCGACGTAAAACCTCCCAGCTTCCAATAGGTAATAATTCAGCTTGTCCATTTTTATCAAACTTTACCGATGAAGCTTTAGGGTATCTTATTGCAAAAGGACCATTATTATAATCTAATCCGGTATAAAGTAAATGCCTTAATTCATTCCCATTCATTGGCGCTGCAACAATCATATCTTGGATACATTTTAGATAAGCAATATCTAAAGCACCATGATGAGTTGGTCCATCTTCGCCAGCAATCCCAGATCTATCTAAACAAAAAACAACCGGCAAATGTTGTATCGTAACATCATGAATGATATGATCAAAGGCTCTTTGAAGAAATGTAGAATAAATTGCTACTATTGGACGAACTCCTTCAGTTGATAATCCCGCAGCAAAAGTGACAGCATGACCTTCAGCTATTCCAACATCATAATATCTTTTTGAGAACTCTTTGGCATAAGGAACAAGGCCTGTTCCTTCGCGCATAGCTGCAGTAATACAGACTGTATCTTCTCTATTTCTAGCTATTTCACATACTAAAGATCCAAATACATCTTGAAATATTGGTACTTGGAATGGATCTAGTTTTATTGATTTAGTATTATCTTTTTGATTTGGTTTTACAGCATGAAACTTTACTGCATCATCCTGATATTCTCCATTCTCTGAATTAACTGAAACCATCCCTTTTCCTTTTTTAGTCTTTATGTGTAGAAAAACTGGCGATTTTAAATCTTTCAATCTTTCTAAAGTAGGAACAAGGTCATTCAAATTATGCCCATCAATAGGGCCGATATAACGGAAACCTAGATCTTCAAAAAGCATTCCAGGAACTAATAGAGCTTTTAAACTATCTTCTATACGATGCAAGAAAGTTCTAGCTGTACTTTTACCAAATGGTATTTTACCCGAAATTTTCCAAATTTCATCTCGAATCTTATTGTACAAAGGATTAGTAACAATCTTAGTCAAATAAGTATTTAAAGCCCCTACATTTGGACTAATTGACATTTCATTATCATTCAAAATAACTAGCATAGGTGTTCTTAAATGACCTGCATTATTCAAGGCCTCAAAAGCCAGCCCTCCAGTCATTGAACCATCACCTATAATTGAGACAACACGGTAATTTTTACCTGTTCTTTTCCTTGCTTCAGCTATTCCTGTAGCTGCTGAAATTGATGTTGAAGCATGGCCTGCACCAAAAGCATCATATTCGCTTTCAGATCTTTTTAAAAAACCACTTAGACCACCCAATTTTCTTATACTTGAGAATGAATCAAAACGACCAGTTAAAAGCTTATGAGCGTAACCTTGATGACCAACATCCCATACAATTTTATCGTCTGGTGTATCAAAAACTTTATGTATCGCAACTGTAAGTTCAACTACACCCAGAGTAGGAGCTAAATGACCACCTATCTCACTTATTACTTTAATTGTATGCATTCTAATTTCATTAGAAAGCTCAATTAATTCTTCAATTGAAAATTTTTTTATATCTGCCGGAGATTTTATTTTTGAAAGGAGATTAAGTTGCATGACTAATCTCAAATTGTTCACTAAAAATATATTTATGAAATAAAGTTGTATTGACTAACTCTGGATGAAAAGCTAGACCTAAATGGTGTCCTTGCTTAACTACTACTGGTTCATTTTTATAATAGCTTAAAATTTTCACATTTTTACCAACTTTATTTATTTTCGGAGCTCTAATAAAAGGAGCTAAAACATTATTCTGTTTACCATTAAGCGATACTTCTATTTGATCTATAAATGAATCAATTTGTCGTCCATATGCATTCCTATCAACAGAAATATCTAAGATATCTAAAGATTTTATACGATCATCTGATAAATTTTTAGACATCATAATTAACCCTGCACAAGTACCTAAGATAGGTTTTTTTTTAGCAAAAGTCTTTATTGGACTATGAAAATTTGAACGCGCCATCAGATCTGAAATGGTTGTTGATTCACCACCAGGGATAACCAACCCTTCGATTAAAGATAGTTCTTTTGGATAACGAATTTCCATCGTTTTAAAATTAAGCATCTGTAATATTTCAATATGCTTAGAATAATCTCCTTGAAGTGCTAATACGCCTATCATTATGAATTTATTTATTCCTTACCAACCTCTTTCCTGCAAGCGTTCACCTTCAGGAATTTCTGACATATCAATACCCTTCATTGCTGAATCAAGGCCCATTGATACGTCAACCATCTTTTTTGAGTCTTTATAATAGGTAACAGAATCAACAATAGCTTTTGCTCGTGGAGAAGGATCATCGCTCATAAATATTCCAGATCCGACAAAGACAGTTTCAGCTCCTAACTGCATCATAAGTGATGCATCAGCGGGTGTTGCTATTCCTCCAGCAGCAAAATTTGGCACGGGAAGTTTACCTGAGTTTGCAACTTGCTGTACTAACTCGAAAGGTGCACCCATATTCTTTGATGCAGCCATTAGTTCATCTTGGTTCATAATTGTTAATTTTTTCATATCACTTTGAACTTGTCTCATATGCCTGACTGCCTCAACTATATTTCCACTGCCAGCTTCGCCTTTTGTACGAATTAAAGCTGCTCCTTCACCTATTCGTCTTAAAGCTTCACCTAAGTTACGGCAACCACAAACGAATGGAACATTATAATCATGTTTCCAAATATGATTGTGTTCATCAGCAGGTGTGAGGACTTCACTCTCATCAATAAAATCAACTTCAAGTGCTTCTAAAATTTGTGCTTCTGCAAAGTGACCAATCCGAACTTTTGCCATTACAGGTATAGAAACCGTTGATTGAATATCTTTAATCATTTGAGGGTCACTAGCGCGAGCAATGCCTCCTTCTTTTCTAATTAAAGCGGGTATTCTCTCTAAAGCCATGACTGCTACTGCACCTGCATCTTCAGCAATTTTAGCTTGATCAGCATTCATTACATCCATAATAACGCCGCCTTTTAACATTTCTGCTAAACCAACTTTTATTTCAAAAGATCTATTTTTATCCATAAATAATCTCCTTTTGGACATTTCCAATTTTTTTAATTTTTTCTAAGACATCATTAATTATTATATCTGGGGTACTTGCACCAGCAGAGACACCTACTATTTCTACTTTTTGAAACCAATCAGGGTTAATCTCATCAGCATTAGTCACTTGATAAGATTTATTATTTCGTTTTTTTGCTAATGCTGTTAATCTGTTTGAATTAGCACTAGTAAAAGAACCTATTACAACCATTAAATCACATTGCTCTGCAAGTTCTTTAATTTGACTTTGATTACGTTTCGTGGGGAAACAAATAGTATTCACAAAACGAAGATCAAAGACTTTAGTCATAATAATATTAATAATTTCTTGGACATTTTCTATAGTTTGTGTTGATTGGCTCACAACGCCTGCACTTTTATACTTCCTTAGACTTAGTGCTTCATTTGAAGAAGAAATAATAATTGGATCTTTCACCTGACTAGCTATTCCTTTTACTTCATCATGGCCATGATCACCAACTATAATTATTTTTCTTCCTTCTGCTTCTAATTTTTTAACTTCCTCATGAATTTCTAATACTAAAGGACAAGTAGCATCAACGATATTCATATTTTTCTTAATTGCGCTATTCCACGTTTCCACAGATGTTCCATGCGCTCTAAATAGGACAGGCTTATCTTTTGGAATATTATCTAAAGAGTCAACAACCTTTGCACCTGCATCCTCTAAATCTTTTACTACATTTTCATTATGTACTATATCACCAAGCATATAAACATCACCATTTTTATTTGCTGTATCATAAGCTAGTTTAACCGCATCTCTAACGCCAAAACAATAACCTGCATCTTTGGCTACTAATATTTTCATGAAAAATTTGAGTCTATTTTGCTTAAATGAATACGCGTTTCAGTTAAAACGTCATTCAAAACATCCTCTAAATCTCCATTCTTCATAGCACCAGCCGCAAACTTATGGCCTCCTCCTCCTAAAGATTTTGCTATAGTATTTATAATATATTTACCTTTAGAACGAAAATTTATTCGACAAGTTCCATTTGTATTTTCAAAGACCATTAATGCAACCTCTACTCCTTGAATAGATCTAACAAAGTCAGAAAAGCCATCAATATCTTTATTTATAGCATTAGCATTTTTCATCATTTTTTGACTTATTGAAAACCAAGCTAATTCGTGATTATCACTAAAATTTAAATTATTTATTATTCCAGCTAGCAATTTTACTTGTCCAGCAGTTCTATTTTCGTAAACAGTTTGATATATTTGTGAAGTATTCACTCCAACGTCTAGACACTCAATCGCAATTTGGTGACATTTTTGATTTGTATTACTATAACAAAAAGATCCAGTATCTGTCATAACTGCAGTATAAATCCCATTTGCCATAGCTAATGTTAAATTAACATTTACTGACTTTAAAAAGTCATAAACCATTTCTCCCGTAGCTGCAGCAGTAATTTGAATATAATTATCAGAGAATCTTTTATCTTTTAAATCTGGATGATGGTCAAAATTTATTGCTTTTATAGAATTAGCAGAAATTTTTTCACCAACTTGTCTTAATCTGTTAAAATCACCAACATCAAATATGATTGCTAAATCAGCTTGAGATATCCAATCATCATGAAGATTAGAATCATAAGTTTCAATTATATTATCTAAATTTAAAAATTGATATTCTTTTGGTAAATCAGAAATAATAATCAAACGACAATCTTTTCCAATTTTTGTCAGATAATGATATACAGCCGTTGCGCTTCCTAGGCCATCGCCATCAGGATTTTCGTGGGTAGACAGCAATATTCTCGCTGAACTATTAATTGTATTATGTAAGGATTTCCAGTCTAGCATAACGTTATAAGACCAGGAATTTAAGTATATTTTATATAGAGTTTATCTAACTATCGAACTAAAAATATATTTTTTTATCTTTGCCATAATGTTTCATCTAGACCTTCACTTTGGTTTAAAAACCTAATTAAGACAAAAATAAAATCACTCAATCTATTTAAATATGTTAGCCAACTTTTATGTGTTCCTTCATTAGCTAATAAAGTAACACATGACCTTTCGGCTCTACGAGAGACTGCTCTTACAATGTGAAGCCTAGAACAAAGCTCATCTCCACCTGGTAGAATAAACTCTTCTAATGGCGCTAGTTGTTTATTCATTTTATTAATTTGTTCTTCTAAAAAAATTAGTCTATCAGTTTTTAAAAGTAAAATTTCATCATTTGGCATTGAAGCTTCTCCACCAATATTAAAAAGGTCTTGCTGAATAGATTCAAGTTGTTTTTTTACTGAAGTAGAGTCGCATTCTGTTATGGCGTGGCCTAAATGACAACTTAGCTCATCTATATCACCTAAAAAGCTAACATTAGGATGATCTTTTGAAACTCTTGTGCCATCACCTAGATTTGTTTTTCCATTATCTCCAGTTTTAGTTGTTACTTTAGATATTCTCATTATTTAAAAGAATATCCAACTTACTAAACCAAATAATGGAAATAAAATGGCTAAAGAATATAGGAAAAAACCGAAAAATGATGGCATTTTTATTCCAGATGACTCTGCTATTGATTTAACCATGAAGTTTGGCGCGTTTCCAATATATGTATTTGCCCCCATAAAAACAGCTCCTGCTGATATAGCTAATAATGTGTTTGATAACTCACCCATTAGAACTTGAGGGTCTCCTCCTGCTGTATTAAAAAACACTAAATAAGTTGGTGCATTGTCAAGGAAACTTGATAGAATTCCGGTTAACCAGAAATACATATGATTTATAGGCCCAGAATCACCAGAAACAGAATTCACAATTAGAGCAAGCGCACCAGATGTACCTGCTTTAAGAATAGCAATTGCAGGAATAATTGTAATAAATATACTAGCAAATAGCTTGGCTACTTCTAAGATGGGGAACCAATTAAATTCATTCGCTTGTCTAATTTGCTTTGAAGTGAATTTCCAGCTCGCATAAGCAAGAGCTAATAATAAAATATCTCTAATTATATTCTGAAGCTCAAGATGAACGTGATAAACTGTAAATTCAATATGAGGTTTCCAAAAACCACTCAACAATACAGAAAATATTACACCAAGGATAAGTAATAAGTTAAATGATCCTTTAAGACCTATCTTTTCAGAAGTTGTCGGAGCTGGAAGAATATCTTCTTTTTTATACTGAATAGTATCATAGATATAAAAAATTATGAGCAGTGAAATAACTAAAAATAACATAGGCAAGAACATTGCTTTCGTTGTCCAAAAGAAATCTACTCCTTTTAGAAAACCTAAGAATAAAGGTGGGTCTCCTAATGGTGTTAATGATCCTCCAATGTTTGCAACAAGGAAAATAAAGAAGATAACAACATGGACTTTATATTTTCTATCTTTATTTGCTCGTAAAAGTGGTCTAATGAGAAGCATTGCAGCACCCGTAGTGCCCATCCAACTTGCTAATACAGTACCGATAAAAATGATACCTGTATTCATTATAGGGGTACCTACTAAGGAACCAGTTAATTGAACTCCTCCAGAAATAGTAAATAAAGCTAATAATAGAATAATAAAAGGGATATACTCTAAAAAACCAACATGAAGAATTTCGTAAAGAGTAATTGAAAAGCCAGCGCTAAATAAAAAAGGTGCTATAAAGAGAATAGCCCAAAATGCAGAAATCTTTCCAAAGTTTTGGTGCCAGTAATGTGGAGCTAGCAAAGGAAAAATAGCAATTGATAGTAAAATTCCAACAAAAGGAATCACCCAGAGTATTGATAATTCTGAACCATCTAGATGTGGTGCATTACCTTCAGATGCAAAGAGGAGTGCACTTAAAGAGAAAATTATTACAAGTATTTTTTTCATAATTTTTATTAAATATTCAAATTTTGGATTAATTCTTATGCTGTAAAATAATTCAACTAATATTAATCTTCCTAATTTTTGATTGAAGTTTTAAATAGATATTTTATTGTAATTTTATGAATGGAATTTTTCTTTTCAATTATTGTTATTGGCCTAGCTTTGCTAGGTATGTCTGTTGGAATAATTTTCAATAGAAAACCACTCCAAGGATCATGTGGTGGCGTTGCAAGTGACTGTGTATGTTTAAGCGGTGGTTCCTGCGATGATCCTTCGCAAAAACCTAATAAAATCAATCACTAACAACTGGCATTCCAGAACTAAATTCAACTTTAAAGTTGTTATTATATCCAACGTCAATTACCCAAAGGGCTTCATACCCATCTAATGAGTTAATCAATTTTAAGCCATCATCATAAGATAATACATTTAAAGCCGTTGCTAAAACATCTGCATCTAAACAATTAGGTGCGATTACAGTTACAGAAGAAATATCAGAAAATATTGAATTTCCATTTCTTGGATCTATAATATGAGAATATTTTTTACCATCAAATTCATAATAATTCCGATAATTTCCTGAAGTAGCCATAGCCTGATTTTTTAATTTTACTATTTCAATAATATTTTGACCTGGATTATTTCCATATATCGGTTTATCAATTCCAATTTTCCATTTTTTACCTTTATTATTTAAACCTAATACTCTTATTTCCCCACCAATCTCTATCATGAACCTAGCAATGCCATTTACTTGTAGATAATCAAAGATTTTGTCAACACCCCAACCTTTTGCAATAGCATTTACATCAATCATTTGACCTTTAACTGACTTTTTAAGTGTTCTATCAGATAACTTTATTTTTTCATAACCAATTTTATCCATCTGCATTATTATATCTAAATCACTAGGTGGTTCCCAAATCTCTTGATATTCCCTATCTTTTTTACCTTCTCTCCAGTTTATTACTGCTGGAAATACGGTAATATCAAAAGAGCCTGAAGTTAGTTTACTCCAATAAATAGATCTTTTTATTAATCCAGTAAATCCAGGAGAAATATTTATTACTGCATTTCTAGGTAAACTATTAAATAGAGATATCTCACTATTAATTTTATAAGTAGACATTTGGTTATCTATATCGATTATAATAGAATCAATACTAGATTTAAATTTTAAAATATCAATAGGAATATTTGGATCTGAAACTATTTTTATAGAATAATTGGTACCCCATGCACTTCCTGACATGCTTACTAATGGCAATTCTCTATTACAGCCAAATATTAAAATAAAACAAAAGCCCAATGACAATTGGGCTTTATAAGACAACCTTGATATAACTCGACTATCCAAAGCTATCGTAAGCAATCATTTCTCTTTCAACACCTAGATCATAAAGCATTTTATCGCATGCATCTATCATCATTGGGGGTCCACACATGTAATATTCAAGCTCTGTTGGGTCTTCATGATCTTTAAGGTATTCATTAAAGGCAACATTATGAATAAAACCAGTTGAGCCTTTCCATTTATCCTCAGGCATAGGTTCTGATAGACCAACAATATATTTAAAATTTGGAAATTCTTTTTCTAACCTTTTGAAATCATCATGGTAAAACATTTCTCTGGCAGAACGCGCACCATAGAAAAAAGTTATTTTACGCTTAGTTTTTTGAGTATCAAGAAGATCAAATAAATGACTGCGCATGGGCGCCATTCCAGCACCACCACCAAGATAAATCATTTCTCTCTCAGATTTTTTAGCAAAAAACTCTCCAAAAGGACCAGAGATAGTTACTTTATCACCAGCTTTTAAATTAAATATATATGAAGAGGCTATACCTGGAGGTACTTGATCCCAAAGCGCAGGAGGAGGAGTAGATATTCTAACATTAAGAATAATAATATTACCTTCTGCCGGATGATTTGCCATTGAATAAGCTCTAAAACAATCTTCATCATTATTTGCCACAACATCCCAAATTTTAAACTTATCCCAGTCTTCATGATATTCTTTTTCAACATCAAAATTCTTAAAACCTAAATTATGATATTCTGGAACATCAATTTGTATATATCCGCCTGCTGTAAAATTTAAATTTTCACCTTTTGGTAATTCTAAAACCAGTTCTTTTATAAAAGTTGCTACATTTTTATTTGAACGAACAGTACATTCCCATTTTTGAATATTAAAAATTTCGTCAGGAACATGAACTTTCATATCTTCTTTAATTTTTACTTGGCAAGCTAATCGCCAGTTATCTTTAGCCTCAGCTCGATTGATATGACCTTTTTCAGTTGGTAAAATTTCACCACCACCTTCATTAACTTGGCATTTACACAGTGCACAAGTCCCCCCTCCTCCACAAGCCGAAGGAAGAAAAATATTTTGAGTAGCTAAGGCTGAAAGTAAAGTAGGTCCTGGTTTTAATTTTATTGATTTATCATCATCACCATTAATATTAATTGTGACCTCACCTTGCGGAAGAAGCTTAGATTCTGCAAAATTTAACATTAAAACAAGAATAAGAATAATTCCGCAAAAAATAGCGACGCTTAAGAAAGTTGAAGCTGTTATCATAATTGTATTCCCCCGAATGACATGAAAGCTATTGAAATTAAGCCAGTTAATAACATTGTTATACCGACACCTCTTAATTTTAATGGAACGTTTGAATATCGCAACCTATAACGAATAGATGCCATTGATGCTATAGCCAAGAACCAACCCAAACCTGAACCAAAACCAAAAACTGTTGATTCTATTAAATTATAATCACGTTCAACTAAAAACAAAGATCCTCCTAATATTGAGCAATTAACAGCAATTAATGGTAGAAAAATCCCTAAACTTTGATAAAGTGCAGGCGAAAATCTATCAATAACCATTTCTACCAATTGTACCATAGCAGCAATAACAGCAATAAAGACAATTGGTTTAAGAAAACTTAAATTAACATCAGGAAAGCCCAACCAAACCAAAGCACCATCAGCCAATAGAAAACTATAGATAAACCAATTAACAGGTGATGTGATAGTCAATACAAATATCACAGCAAAGCCTAAGCCTATAGATGCATCAACTTTCTTAGAAACTGCTAAAAATGAGCACATACCAAGAAAATAAGCTAAAAGTATATTTTCAACAAAAACGGCTTTAGTTATTAAACTTAAATAATGTTCCATCTTTATTCCGGTTCAACTTTTCCGATTATTCGCTGTGCCCAGACTATTAAACCAAGTATTATAAATGCACCCGGACTAAGCGTCATGAGACCCATATTTTCGTAACCAGCAGCATAAAATGAATCAGGAATTACTTGAAATCCATATATTGTTCCACTACCAAGAAGTTCTCTAAAAAACGCAACAGCTATAAGGATTAAGCCATACCCCATCCCATTACCAAGACCATCTAAAAAAGATTTCCATGGTCCATTTTGCATTGCAAATGCTTCTGCACGACCCATAATAATGCAATTTGTAATTATTAGTGATACAAAAACTGTTAGCTCCTTGCTTATATCATACATATAAGCTTGTAAGATGAGATCTGTTAAAATTACCATCGATGCAATTATAGATAATTGAACAATAATTCTCACCTTTGCGGGTATCATACTTCGCAATATAGAGATTACTGTGTTTGAAATACACAATACTGCAATCACCGCTAAGGTCATTACCACGGCTGTATCAATTCTTAGAGTTACAGCGAGAGCTGAGCATATACCTAGTACTTGTAAACCAATTGGATTGTTAGCCATCAGTGGATCTACAATAGTATTCTTAGATTGTTTACTTAGTAGCGGCATTACCCTTTATTCTCTCTTCTAACTTGCTCAAAGTATGAATTATAAGTTCTTAAATCTTTTAGTAGAAAATTATTCAAGCCTTTAGAAGTCATTGTTGCTCCAGAGATACCATCTACTTGATGATAAGACTCAGTAGAACTATTATCAACTTTTCCCTTAATTGCTTGAATACCAATCAAATTACCACTTCCATCAACGAACTTCTTACCTACATAATTTTGTTGAAACCATGGCTTATCTACTTCAGCTCCTAAGCCGGGTGTTTCAATATGCTTATAAAATGTTATACCTTTTGCAGTTGCTCCATCTGGCTCAATAGAAAAATAACCATACATTGTTCCCCACAGCCCTTTACCAGAAATAGGAATTGCATAACCTTCTATTGTTCCATCAATAACTTTTCTATACAAAGGAAAAAAGTTGGCATTAAGCTTTGGATCAATATCTTCAGGAAATTTATCAGGGATAACATTTCCTAGATCATCTATTACAAATGATTCAACTGATTCATTAAATATTGCTTCAACATTTTCTTTAGACCACGGTATTTCCTCAGATGGTTGAAAACCTAAAGAAGTTAAAATGTTCTTCTTAATATCAGCTTGAACATTAGCTTCTGTGATTTCTTCTAATGAAGAGTAAACAGATGATAATACAAAGGCCAGTACCATCGTAATTAATGTTGTAAAAATTATTGTATATCGATTATTATGCATAACGAGCTTTTCTTCTTTTGATATTTGACTGAATAACAAACCAGTCAATTAATGCAGCAAATGCATTAACAAATAAAATGGAAAGCATAACGCCTTCAGGATAAGCAGGATTTATAGTGCGAATTATAACAGTCAAACAACCAAATAAAATTCCATAGACCCATCTGCCTTGATTAGTATGACATCCTGTTACAGGCTCAGTTGCCATAAATACGGCACCAAATAAGAAGCTACCCATGACTAAATGATAATGCGGAGGTATTGTAAGCATTGAATTTGTTGAAAATGGAGAGAAAATATTTGTTAATAAAGCAGTTGAGACTAAACCAATAATGGCACCTAATATAACTCTCCAATTTATTATTTTAATATAAGCAAGAAAGAGAGCGCCAAGTATTATCAAAAACTTATTTGTTTCACCAATTGATCCAGGCACCCAACCCCAAAACAAATTCCACCAAGAAAAATCAAATTGGGAAATATTATTTAATAAAGTAACTGCATTTTGATTTAATTCACTCGCAGGAACAGCCAATGCAGTTGCTCCTGAAAAACCATCGGGACCAGCAACCCATACTTTATCTCCAGAAATTTTTGTTGGATAAGTAAAAAATATAAAAACTCTAGCCATTAGTGCAGGATTGAAAATATTCATTCCAACACCGCCAAATATTTCTTTTCCAATAACAATTCCAAAACTAGTCGCAATTACAATTTGCCAAAGAGGTATTGCTGGTGGCATCGTTAAAGGTATTAGAGCACAAGTAACTAAAAAACCTTCACTAACTGGATGTTTTCTAACAATCGCAAAAAGTAATTCCCAAAATGCTCCTGAAGCAAAAGTTACAGCTATAATTGGTAAAATTTGATTTAGTCCAAACCAAAAATTTTCAAAGCCAGTTCTTTCTATCATCGAAGCCATTGCATTTTGATATCCAATATTAATAGATCCAAAAATATAAAGCGGTATAAGTGACATAACGACAAGAATCATTACTCGCTTTGTATCTATACTATCTCTAATGTGTGGACCCGACTGAGTAACTTCATCTGTACTAAAAAGGATAGTATCAGTCGCTTCATAAACAGGATATAAAGATTCTAAAGGTCCATCTTTTTCAAATTTATCTCTATACTTATCTAAAATTTTAAGTAGGAAAGAGAACATTTAAATTTCTTTCTCCATTAGATCTAAACCTTTTCGAATAGCGGAACCTAAATCAATCTTACTTGGGCAAGCAAAAGAGCATAATGCAAAATCTTCTTCATCACATTCAATAATGCCTAATTGCTCCATTTCTTCAATATCTTCAACTAAAATAGCTCGATAGAGAGAATTCGGAAGTATATCCATAGGTAAAACATTTTCCCAAGAGCTGATGGGAACCATATAACGCTCACTCCCATTTTTCAATGTATTAAAATTAAAGAGTTTTTCTTTAAAACCTAAAAATGCATTTGTTAAACTATATTTTGTTTGTGATGAACCAGGTTTCAACATACTTAAAAATTCTCTATCACCACCTTCAGGTAAAACTGAAATAGTTGAATCATAAAAACCCAAGAATCCGTCTTTATCAGACTTTTTACCTGTAAGAACATCACCAGATATAATTCGTTGATTTCCATCATTTAAGTTGTCACGAATTAACGTTTCAATCTGTACCCCCATACGCGATTTAATATGAATTGGACTTTTTATTCCTGGACCACCTATTGTTGTAAATAGAGTAGGATCTAACTTACCAGTTAAAAAATAATTTCCAACCCTGACTACATCTTGAGCATTAATTGTCCAAACAATATCATTAATTGATAATGGTGCAATATGATGAATTTGTATTCCTACATTTCCAGAAGGATGAGGACCGCTTAATAAGTTATGGTTTACATTTTGAACTTCTAATAAAGTATCTGAAACAGTATTTCTATTATATGATAAATGGACGTTACCTGAGGTTAAAATTTTCAATATATTAATACCTGCTTGAAATGGCGATAGTCTACCACGAAGAGCAACATCTAAATCCACAGATAATGGAGCCGTGTTCCAACCAGAAATAAAGATATCTCTAGGCACATCTTTATGATTTACTACTTTATTATAAGGTCTTTGCCTTAAAAATGGAAAAAGATTACCTTTTAATAAAGATTCTACGACCTCATTTCTGTCCAAAATTGCTATTTCTGCAGGTCTATATGCCTTAGCAATTTCAAATTCTTCTTTTTCTGCTAAATCTATTACAATATTTTCCACTACTCTTCTTGGTCCATATTGAATTTTCGATACAGTACCAGCACCTAAAGATGGCCACATTATTTCAGGGTTAGATTTATTCTGAAATAAAGCTGATCCAACTTTTACAATGTCACCTTCTTTAACCAGAATTTTAGGCTTAACACCTCTAAATTCTGTTGGCTGAATAGAAACAGTCTTTGGTGAAAAACTTTGGATAACATCAGTTGAAGGAACCCCTGCAATTCCAATATTATGTCCTTTTTTAATATTTATATCAGACAATTATTACCCTAGATCAAAAGATTACATTCCATTAAATATAACTAAAGATTCACTTATCCAATTAACTACTGGACTAAAATACCAACCAAAAACAAAAGTTGGTATGGCTAAAAATAGTAATAGAGCAATTACTAACTTAGAAGAAGGTATTTCAACAGTTTCACTTCTCTCTCCTATTAAGTACATATGCTTTACAACTCGAATATAATAATATAATGAAATCACACTATTTAGAACGCCAACGAAAGCAAGCCAATAATATTGAGAGCCAGCTTCAATAACTGCTGCAAATATATAAAATTTTCCTATAAATCCAGCGGTAGGAGGTAGCCCTGTAAGAGCTACCATAAAAAGAGTCATTACACCACCAACAAATGGCATTTTCCAACCTAAGCCATTGAAATCTTCAAAACTTTCCCCACCAGAAGTTCCTTCCACATAGATTACAACATAAAAAGCACCAAGGTTCATAAATAAATACATAGTAAGGTACATCATGATACTATAAATACCTGATTCGGACATTAGAGGCAGTGCCATCATCATATAACCAGCATGAGCAATGCTTGAGTAAGCCAACATACGTTTTACACTCTTTTGCTGTATAGCAACAAGATTTCCAACTGTCATCGTAGCTGCAGCAAGTACTGCAATTAATTGAGGCCATGGAATACCATTTAAGGCAAGCCAGGTTGAAGAAGTCATAGCAGACCCATCACCAAGCACCTGATTAAAAAAACGTATAAGCATAGCAAAGCCCGCAGCTTTTGGCGCAACAGATAGATATGCTGTTATAGTTGTAGGCGAACCTTCATAAACATCGGGAGTCCAAAAATGAAAAGGTACAGCTGAAATTTTATAACCAAAGCCAACCAAAATAAATACTACCGCTAGCAACAAGGCTAAACTACTGTCTGAGCCTAAACTTGCTATAGCAGTTTGCATTTCAAAAAACTTAGTTGTGCCAGTCAGGCCAAATAAAATACTTAAACCATATAACATAATACCGGAAGAAAATGCGCCATAAATCACATATTTAAGTGAGGCTTCATTACTCTCAGGTTTTTTCTTTAAATAGCCTGCTAAAAAAAATGACATAATTGAGACTATTTCAATAGCAATATAAAGCATTAGGATATCGATGGCTGATACCATCAAAAATAATCCAAAAGCCATAATGCCTAAGATTGAAAAATATTCTCCTACTCTGTAATCTTTAAGCTCTTTTGAATTAAAGCTCATCAAAATAACTAAAGTAGTTGAAAGCAAAATTAAGACCTTAAAAAATTCAGAGAATGGGTCAATCGCAATCGTCCCCATAAACAAGCTTGAAATTAAACTTCCCCCAATGCGGATGGAAAATAAGGTTAAAGCCAAACCACCTAATATCCACCATGCAACTTTATAAGAGTCTTCTCTACGGTAAAATAAATCAGCGATTATTGCAATAAGCACTGTAACCGTTAAAATTAGTTCCGGCCAAAAATGAGCTAAGCTATTTAGATTGCTCATAATACTCCCTACATAGCTGCGGCGAGTCCACCATAGGACACAACCGATTCAATAAGCACATTTAAAGTAGCAGCTATTAAATCCAAAAATGGACGAGGATAAACACCCAAAACCAACGTTATTACAGCTAAAGGAATAACCGTAAATAACTCTCGCTTATTTATTTCTGGAATATCATTATATTTTTCATTAGCTGGGCCAAAGAACATTCTTTGGAAAGCCCATAAGAAATAGGCTGCATTTAAAAGTATACCTAGAGTTGAAATGATGACCACTGTTTTAAAAATAGGAAAGGCACCAATAAATATCATCGCTTCACTTATAAAACCGCTAAAACCTGGTAGACCAAGGCCTGCAAAAAATGCAATTGCAACAAAAGCAGTATAAATTGGCATTTGAGATGCTAAACCACCAAAACCTTCTATATCTCTATGGTGAGCTCTATCATATATAACACCTACTAATATAAAAAGCATTGCTGATATTGTCCCATGATTAAACATTTGAAAGACGGCTCCTCCAAGGCCTGCCTGGGCACTTATGAGGTTTTCTCCATTCATTTCTGAAGCTGCAATAACTGCAGCCATACCTATTAATGTATAACCCATATGATTAACAGATGAATAAGCAACTAATTTTTTTAAATCCGTTTGGGCAAGTGCACACATTGCGCCCCAAATCACATTTATTAATCCAAGTACTGCTAGTGCTCCAGCAAACCAAAATACACCATCAGGTAGCATATTGTAATTAACTCGTAGAATTCCGTAAACGCCTAATTTTAATAAGACCCCTGCAAGAATTACTGATATAGCTGTCGGTGCTTCTACATGGGCTAAAGGCAACCAGGTATGGAATGGAAAAACAGGTACTTTGATCGCAAACCCGATAAACAATAATACCCAAATAACTTTAATTGCACTCATTCCCCACCATAGCATCCCATTTAAAGCAGTAGGGGCTGTATCTATTAAGACTAACATGTCAAATGTATTACCACAAGTAAAGTATAGAGCTAAAATTGCGATAAGCATAAGAACAGAACCAAATAACGTATATAAAAAGAATTTAATTGCTGCATATTCACGTTGAGGACCACCCCAAATTCCTATAAGGAAGTACATAGGTAAAAGCATCACTTCCCAAAAAATATAGAATAAAAAGAAGTCTAGAGATAAGAAAACACCCATTACTCCTGTATTCAATAGTAAGAAAAGTGAAAAATAACCCTTTACAGCTTTATCAATGTTCCAACTGACAAATACGCCAATGAAACCAATCAAAGCCATTAAGAATACCATAGGAAGACTTAATCCGTCTACACCTAAGATGTAAGTAATATTAAATGAAGGAATCCATTCAGCCCTTTCCATAAACTGGAATGTTCCATTGCTCGCATCAAAAATACGCCAAAGGTAAATAGCCAAGAGCAGTTGCAACCCAGAGAATACAGCCGCAATCTTCTTGATTACTTCTGATTTATCTCTGGGAACAAATGCAATTGAAACCATTCCAAGAATGGGAAGCCAAATGATCCAACTGAGTAAATGATTCATACTTAGCCCTTTATGAAATCTTTATGCTGCCTGGAAAACCAGGATTAAAATGACACCGATTAATGCAAATAGCATATAATTTTGCAAGCGACCCGTTTGTACTTGTTTAAGTTTCTCTCCAAATACTTGTGTAGTGCGCCCTACACCATCAACTAAAGTTTGATCTAAGCCTTCATAATCTATACGACCCGTAATTTTAGATAAAAACTTTGTAACGTGACCAAAGCCATTAATGAAATATTTATCATATAAATCCCAGTCTATATATGCTACTAAACGGGAAAGCTTCAAAAATGGTTGATACAAGAATCGATTGTAATTTTCATCAAAGAAATATTTATTCAATGATAATTTGTACAAGAAGCCCATTTTTTTTGCCCAGGCTTCCGCAGAAAATTTTTCTTTAATATACATTAGATAGGATAACCCTATTCCTAAAGCAGCAACTAAAAGAGACAATGCCATTGCAGTGTAATGTGCATGGTGAACACCTTGGTAGATTTCTTCTGCAGAAGGATTCCCAGGAACTGCAGAGTTCCTTGCTTTTATTAGTTCCGTAAACCACCCATGGTCTGAAAACGGATTAAAATATGGCAATGTGTAAAAAATAAAAAAACTTAATCCCGCTAATAATACAAGTGGGAAAGTCATTGCTTTAGGAGACTCATGAATGCCCTTAAAAACTTTTTCTATTTTTGGCTTACCATAAAATGTCATAAAAATAAGTCGAAACATATAAAATGCGGTAATCGCTGCAGCACCAAAACCAAAAATAGGTAATAAAAAATGCTGAGGGTAGTTTTGAGCAAAAGCTAAGGTTCCAGCTAATATAGCATCTTTAGATAAAAACCCTGAAAATAAAGGTACGCCAGAAATAGCAAGAGTTGCAATTAACATTGTCCAATGAGTTATTGGCATTTTGGATTTAAATCCACCCATGTTTCTCATGTCTTGAGGATCGGTATCATGATCTTTTAGTTCATGGAGTGAATGATGCATTGAGTGAATAACTGAACCAGATCCATAGAATAAACATGCTTTAAACATAGCATGGGTCAATAAATGAAAAAATGCTGCAACATAATTACCTACACCAACCGCCAAGATCATATAGCCTAGCTGACTAACTGTTGAATAGGCTAAAACTTTTTTAATATCATTTTGAGTAATTGCAATTGTTGCAGCAAATAAAGCTGTAAATCCACCGACGTATGCAATAATAGTTAAAGCTTCTGGGGAGAATAAAGGGAAAAGCCTAACGGTTAGGTAAACACCTGCTGCTACCATTGTTGCAGCATGCATCAATGCAGATACTGGCGTAGGGCCTTCCATTGCATCTGGCAACCAGATATGTAATGGGAATTGTGAAGATTTTCCAACAGCTCCCATAAATAATCCTAAGCCAGCAAAAGTGAGTAGCGAACCAGTAACTAATCCTTCGGAGACTCCTTTAAAAAGATCTTGAAAGTTGAATGATCCAATAGCAGTAAACATAATCATAATGCCAATGAAAAATCCAATATCTCCAACTCTATTTGTTAAAAAAGCTTTTTTACTTGCATCTGCAGCTGAATGCTTTTCAAACCAATGACCTATAAGTAAATAAGAACTAACGCCTACTAATTCCCAAAAAATGTATAAAGACATAACATTATTTGCCAAAACAATACCATTCATTGAAAATGTAAATAAGCCTAAATATGCATAATATCTATTATATCGAATATCACCTTTCATATACTCCAAAGAGAAAATATGAGTCATACTAGAAATCAAGGATACAACGACTAACATAACAACAGTTATATTGTCTACCCAAAAACCAAGATTTACCTTAAAAGCACCTAAATCTATCCATGAGATTACTACTTCATGCGAGAAATCAGAGTCCCAATTCATAAGCATATTCATTAATAAGGATAACGAAAGAATTAATGTAATTAATATTGCACCAATAGATACCCAATCACCTTGCCTCGGTAAACGTTTACCAAAAATAATATTTATAATAAAAGCAATAAGAGGTAAGAACAGAATTAGCAAACTAAAATCAGTAATAATATTACCAGAGATCATTGCTTTAACTCACTTACATCATCAATATTAATTGTATCAAAATTATTAAATATATTTATAATGATAGCTAGAGCAACAGCTGCTTCAGCAGCTGCCAGAACAATAACAAATAAAGCAAAAATATGACCTGTCATATTCATACCACCAAAACGAGCAAATGCTAAAAAATTTATATTAGCTGCATTTAAAATAAGCTCAATACTCATTAAAACAGCTACACCATTTCTACGAGTAACTACCCCATAAAGCCCTAAGGAGAATAAGATTGAACTAACTAGTAAATAGTTTGTTAAACTATCCATCAACTATCTTTCCTGGATAGAGTTGTAGCGCCAATTAAAGCTCCTAATAATAGTAGAGACACAGCTTCAAACGGTAAAAGATAATCCATTAACAACAATCTACCAATGGCACTTGTAGTATCTGACGGCTCAGTATTTGGTAAAACCAACCAAGGCGTACTTAAAATCATATATCCTAGCAAGCCTATAAATGCAATAACAACTACAGCACCAACACTTTTTTGCATAGATTTATGACT
>CAJJBS010000003.1 GCA_905182385.1 Fidelibacterota bacterium TCS55 | reverse complement strand
TCCTGGTGATTATGCTATTATACCTCGTGGAGTTATTTGGAAAATTGATGTAAAAGAGAGATTAGAAGTTTTAGTTATTGAAACAAATGGGCCTATAAAAACACCAAAGCGTTATAGAAATAATTCTGGTCAATTATTAGAATTTTCACCGTATAGTGAACGAGATATTAAAGTTCCTAAGCTTACTTCACCAATTGATGATGGTCCTGTCAATGTTAAAGTAAAGCTTACTCAAGGTATTCAATCTTACGAATATAAATATCATCCGTTTGATATAGTTGGCTGGGATGGATATCTTTTTCCATGGGTTTTTAATTTAAAGGATTTCATGCCTATTACTGGTAAAGTGCATCAACCTCCACCCGTTCACCAAGTCTTAGAAGCACCTGGATTAGTTATATGTAATTTTGTCCCTAGATTGTTTGATTACCACCCAAAAGCTGTACCCGCACCTTATGCTCATAGCAATGTTGATTCAGACGAAATTCTCTATTATGTATCTGGAGATTTTATGAGTAGAAAAGGTGTTGAGCATGGCTCAATTACTTTTCACCCTGCTGGATTACCCCACGGGCCACAACCTGGAAAAATTGAAGATTCATTAAACTTAAAAGAAGCAAATGAGATTGCAGTTATGATCGATACCTTTAAGCCCTTACAGATGACAAGTATTACAGATAAGATAGATGATCATAACTATCCTCTATCATGGATGGATGAATAGTGAACATTGATCCAAAAGCTCAGTCTTTTCAAGATAATCATAAATTAATGATTGGTTCAATTGTGCCAAGACCTATTGCTTTTGTATCTACAAAATCAACTGATAACATTTTAAATCTAGCTCCTTTCTCTTATTTCAACGGAGTGTGCTCAAACCCCCCAACAATAATGTTTGCGCCTGCAAGACGCGGCTATGATGGATCAACTAAAGATACTCTTAATAATATTCGAGATACGAAAGAATTTGTAGTGAATTTAGTTTCAGAAGAAATTGTTGAACCCATGGTAGCATGTGCAACCGACTATGGTAAAGAAGTTGATGAATTTAAAATCTCTAACCTCACACCCATAAATTCAGAAAAAATATCACCTCCGCGATTGAAAGAATCAAAAGTGAGCTATGAATGTGAATTACACAGCATAGTTGATATTGGTAATGCTGAACCTGGTGCTGGTTTTGTTGTTATTGGAACTATTGTGATGTTTCATATTGCGGATGATGTATACAAAGATGGTAGAGTTGATTTAAAAGCACTAAACCCTATAGGACGGTTAGCCGGTAACAACTATACGCGAGTTTTTGATAACTTCAAAGTTATCAGAAAAATAAAACCAGATTAAAATTTAATTTTTAATAAATGTCTTCTGATTTAAAAGAAAGAATATATCAAGCTCAATGCTTAGGGAACGTTCAACCCATAGAGCATATGGTGCCATATCCAAACTTAAGAGCATTAGTTGATGGTCAAAATATTAAATATGGTGAGAAATTAGTTTACGCAGATAAAAAACTTACTTCAGATAATATATACTCAATGGCTCAACAAACAGCTAACTGGCTTTTTTCAATGGGTATCACTCCAAATGATCGAATTTTAGTAGAGACACTTCCCTTTCCACAAAATGAAATTCTTGCATTTGGAATTTGGACATTAGGTGCCTCTATGGTACTTACAGGAGAACAGAATCTCCAAAATGCAACTCAATATGGATCACCATCTTTAGTTATTAATGCTGAATTAGATTACTTCGAAAAAATAAAAAAATTCCCTATAGTTTACAACCCAATTTATAAGCCTCTCCTTGCTGATGAAGCGATGGTCTTCTGGAAAGATGGAAAAGGTATAAAGCTTAGTCATTATAATCTATTAGTTAATGCGAATGGAATTCAGCATGCCATTGATCTTTTTGAAGATCAAACTTTCCATGTCAATTTGGAGCCAAAATCTATGGCATGGGTTATTTTACAGGTAATTTTACCACTTTATTCAGGTGCTCCATTAACTTCAAAGAAACCAGATATTAGATTAGGTGAAGAAGAGGGAGACTTTATAATTAAATTTCAGTGGAAAGAGTTGAAAAATACTAATCCACCTTCTCTTTATATTTTAAATGAAAATACTGCATTTATTTCAGTGAATAAAACACCGCTTCATTTGACTGGTTTGGATAATAATAATAACCCTTCAAAAATTACGGGGCATTCAGTAATGATGGGTTATACGGACGATAAGCTAAATGATAAAGTTTTTAATAATAATTCTTTAAATATTATATAACTGGATACTTTCTTTAATCTTACACCTGCCTTTTCTATGCATTGCAGCTTCTTCATTCGAAGATTAAAATGGTTAACGCAGGTTTTTTTCTATATAATTCAACATTTTTTTCTGCTGGCTTAACCACCCAAGGCGAGTTTCAATGTTAATATATCTTATATCATTTCTTATGGCTGCCCAAGAAAGAGAACCATCATCTTTCTTTGGTGATTCCTCTTGCAATACCACATTAAATGGTGACTGTGATAATATTTCAAAATCTGAACGATTTGTACAAATAAAAAAATCTCTAGGGTTTTGATTGTTTTTTACAGACTTGGCATCACTTCTTCCTAATTCTTTATTAATATTATATCCTTTATAATTATTATGAAGAGCAATTAATAGTTCGCCATTTTTAGGAAATATTTTTTTAAAAAATATTTTTCGATCTTTATCGATTGTTAGCAAGCGCTCTTCTTTTTCTTTCCTTGTCCATCTAGGATTATATTTTTGAATATTAGCTTTAGCACCTAACGAAGAAAAAATTCTATTTGGATCAATAATTCCACCATAAAATTCTGATTCACGTAATATTCCTTCAACGAGGAAAGCTTTACCTTGATTTTTCTTCATATGACTTTCTAAAGCCATTCGTGCTGTTTGTTCATCACCATGTAACCAAATATAGCGACGATCTGAATCACCATTTTGGATAACTTTAAATTGAATAGTCGCTATTTGGACTTTATCATTTTTGCCTAATGCAAAAATATATATACTAGCTAAAAGAAAAAGCTTAAACATCTGAAATACTTGAAATGGGTTTTATCTATTGATTAAACTTTTTAGGTAGTGTGTAACCATTTAGAAATGAATAGTTGCCAAACTTAGATCTCTTGTTGAGCATTTTATTAACTGATTTTTTAGCTACTTGATTTTCTGAAAACGTTATATTCATTTCCATCCAGAATCCTTCTAAAGTACCCATTTCAACACCAAATTCATCATTCATCACTAAATCACAAGTACCTTCACCCCCCATTTGTTCAAAAAGTTCACACATATCTTGATAATTAGATAATGATAAGCCGGTGCTCAAAATTTCAAATGTAAAATCGACTACTTCAAGATCACAATCTTCATCATTACATTCTTCATTCCAAGATAAAGTACTATCGGTAGCTTCCCATTTAATTTCAATTTCTTCTGTTTGACCCCACATTTTTTCAATAATACGACCTGTTCCATCCTCATCTAAAATAAGTGTTAACTCATCGGGAAATTCAGTTGGACCAAACATATCGCCATCCATCAAAAAATTTTGGCTAGCTTCTACCATTGTACTCATTTGTTCTATGCCCCCTTCAACAATTGCATATCGCGTTGAGTCCCAAACTTCATTACCATTGATATAAAGTTTACGATAGAGCGTATCCGGGGATACTTTTAAAGAATTAGTAGAGATTGTATAATTAAAATTAGTACTATAATACTCTCCCTCAGTAT
>CAJJBS010000002.1 GCA_905182385.1 Fidelibacterota bacterium TCS55 | reverse complement strand
GAAGACCACGAATGGGTAAAAGTAGATGGTGATATAGCTACAATTGGTATAACAGACCATGCTCAAAGTGAACTAGGAGATATTATTTTTATTGAATTTCCTGAAATAAATGATCAAATTAAGATAACAGAGCCATTTGGAACTATAGAAGCTGTAAAAACAGTAGCAGATTTATTTGCACCATTGAGTGGTAAAATAGTTGAAATAAATAAAGTGCTTGAAGATTCTCCTGAGTTAGTTAACTCAGATGCTTATGGACAGGGTTGGATAGTAAAAGTAACAATAGATGAGCTTAATCAAGTAAATGAGTTACTATCATTAGAAAATTATAAAAAACTGTTAGGATAAGTGTGAATATTCCTCGAATTATTACAGAAAGCGCTGATCTTAAAATAGCTATGTTAACATCATGTCTTACTGATATTGAAAATGCAGTCAAAATTATGATTAATGCTTATTTAAATAATAAAAAAATACTTTGGTGTGGAAATGGTGGGTCTGCTGCTGATGCACAACATATGGCAGCTGAGCTAATGGGGGGACTTCGTGATCATAGCCGTCCAGCAATTCCTTCTATTGCATTAACTACAGATTCATCTTTTATAACTGCTTGGGCGAACGATACTAGCTATGAATCTATTTTCTCAAGACAAATTGAAGGGATAGGTAGATCAGGTGATGTTTTAATTGCGATTTCAACAAGTGGTAATTCAATTAATGTGATTAATGCAATCAATATTGCTAAAAAAATGGATATCTCTGTAATAGTTTTAACAGGAGAGAGTGGTGGACAAATGAATGAATCTGATGTAGATGCTATAATAAAAATACCAAGTAATGATACTCAACGTATTCAGGAAGGTCATTTACTAGTTGAACATATTTTATGTGAATCTGTTGAAGCAGAAACTCTAAGTAAATAATGGAACAATTCATTAGAGAATATATGACAATGCTCAAAATAGAGCGAAATCTGGCTCGAAATTCGCTAGAATCTTATCAACGAGATTTAAACCAGTATCATTCTTTTCTCAAAGATGATCTTAAAATTAATTCTATAAGAAATGTTACTTTAGGACATATTCGTACTTATGTTCGTCACTTAAGTGATAAGTCTATGGCAGCTAACTCTGTTAAACGAGCTATCTCAACAATTCGGACTTATCACAATTTTTTATTATTTGAAGGTAGAATGAAAGATAATCCAGCGCAATTACTTGATACGCCAAAAATTCCTCAGAAATTACCAAATATTCTTACAATTGAAGAAATAGATATTATTTTGAATATTATACCTAATGATAAACCAATGGCTCTTCGGGATTTAGCAATATTTGAAATGATGTATTCATGTGGTTTAAGAGTCACTGAATTATGTGATATTAAAACTACAGATATTTTATGGGATTCTGAGATAATTCGGGTAAACGGGAAAGGAAATAAACAACGGTTTGTTCCAATTGGTCCAATAGCTAGAGATAATTTAAAAATCTACCTTAATCTTAAAAGACCCTCTCTGGCTGATAAAAATAATAATGTTATAGAATTATTTCTAAGTCAAAATGGTCGAAAGCTCACAAGAATGATGATTTGGGTTCTTTTGAAAAAATGGACTGAAGCATCAAATTTACAAAAACAGGTAAGCCCTCATACTTTACGCCACTCTTTTGCTACACATTTACTTGAAGGAGGCGCGGATTTAAGATCTGTTCAAGAAATGTTAGGTCATGCCGATATTAGCACAACGCAAGTTTATACACATCTTGACAAAGAACACTTGAAAGAAGTTCATAGAACTTTTCATCCGAGGTTTGATTAATGTTATTTAGATTACCACCTGAAGTACTTGTATTATTAATTCCTGTTTTATTATTTGCTCTGGTTTTTCATGAGTTTGCTCATGGATGGGTAGCTAATAAATTAGGTGACCCTACTGCTAAATATGCAGGGAGGCTTACACTGAACCCAATGGCTCATCTAGATATGTTTGGTTCTTTGATGATTCTATTCGTTGGATTTGGTTGGGCTAAACCTGTTCCAGTTGACTCTAGATATTTAGCAAATCCTCGGAAAGATATGATGAAGATTGCATTTGCTGGACCTGCTGCAAATTTATTATTAGCTTTTATTGCGGGACTTTTAATTAGAATAACTGGTTATCTTGGGTCTTTTACTACAATGTTGATAATGTTTACTCAAATTAATATTATGCTAGCTGTTTTTAATATGATACCAATTTCACCATTAGATGGTTCTCAGATTTTTTCGGGAATGATGATACGTAAAAATCCAGATTTAGTTATGAAACTTCAAACTTATGGTCCTCAAATTCTAATGGGTTTAATTCTCTTTGGTATGTTTAGTTCATTTTCACCTATATGGATGATAATTAGTCCTTTTGTAAACTTTTTTATGTTTCTATTTGCGGGTATGTAATGAATCCATTTTTTAAAAAAATAATTCCATCTCGTCGAAGTAAAAGATCCTTAATTAGCACTATTGCTACTTTAATTGTTGTATTATTTTTAATTAATTATTTAATAGATTTTTCAAAGGTTGCTCAATGAGACTCATCGAGTGCGTGCCAAACTTTAGTGAAGGTCGAGATTTAAATAAAATTAAATTAATCACTAACGCAATTGAGTCAGTTGATGGAATTACTTTATTGGATGTTGATCCTGGATCTGATACTAACCGAACAGTAGTTACATTCGTTGGCTCTCCAGAAGTTATTATCGAAGGTGCCTTCCAAGGAATTAAAATCGCATCAGAGCAAATTGATATGTCTAAACATAATGGTACTCATCCTAGAATGGGTGCAACAGATGTTTGTCCTTTAATCCCCATTTCTAATGTAACTCAAGAAGAATGTATTCAAATTTCTAAAAAATTATCAAAGCGAGTAGGCGAAGAGTTGAATATTCCTGTATATATGTATGAAAAATCTGCACAGACTCCTGAAAGAAAAAGTTTATCTTTTATTAGAGACGGTGAATATGAAGGACTTTCAAAAAAAATAAAAAAATTAAAATGGAAGCCTGATTTTGGGCCTAGCAAGTTCAATCTTAAATCTGGTGCTTCAGTAATTGGTGCTAGAGATTTCCTAATTGCATATAATATTAATTTAAATACTAGAGATGACCGTATTGCAACAGATATTGCTTTTGAATTGAGAGAAAGCGGTAGAAGCAAGCGAATACCAAACCCTAAATCTCCAAATTTACTTGATGGTGAAATAGTTAGAACTAAAGATGGAAAGCCAGTAAAAGTTCCAGGTCTTTTCAAAGACCTTAAAGGTGTTGGTTGGTACCTCCCAGAGCTTAAGCGAGCTCAGATATCTTTAAACTTTAATAATTTTAATAAAACAACATTGCATGAAGTATTTGATAAAGCATGTGAATTAGCCCAAAATAGAGGTGTCAGAGTAACCGGCAGTGAATTAGTCGGCTTAGTTCCAATGGAAGCAATGCTTAAGGCTGGTCGCTATTATCTTAAAAAACAAAGATATACAACTGGTATTCCTTTAAGTGATGTAATTGAAGTAGCTATTCAATCTTTAGGTTTAAATGATATTGCGCCTTTTAATTCTGAAGTAAAAATTATTGAGAATGCTGTAAGAGGAACTTCTAATAAATTAATATCACTACAAACTGATGATTTTATAAATGAATTGTCAACTAATAGCCCTGCACCTGGTGGAGGTTCAGTATCAGCTTTATCAGGATCATTAGGAGCTGCTTTAATCTCTATGGTTGGAGCATTAAATCACGAGAAAAAAGAGAATATTAATATTAAGTCAGAATTTGAAAAGATTGGAATTGAATCACAAGAAATTAAAGATAGACTTACTTTTCTTGTTGATGAAGATACTAATGCTTTTAATAGGTTAATTGAGGCGAATCGTTTACCCTCAAATAATGTGATTGAAAAAAAAGAGAAATTAATTGCTGTTAAGCAAGCAAATGAGTACGCAATTGAAATTCCATTAGAAGTGATATCTCATTGTTTAAGAATTATTGAATTATCTGAAAAATTAATTGAGAATGGAAGTTCTAGCTTGGTAAGTGATGCAGGAGTATCAGCTGAAGTAGCATTGGCGGGTGTAAGAGGCGCCTCAATGAATGTATTAATTAACCTTTTAAATATTAATGATGATAATTATCGTATAGAAAAAAGAAAACTAGTAAAAAAATTGATTATTGATTCTGAAAATAAGTGGAAAATTGTCTTTGATAAAGCAATGAATAAAATTAGCTCATGATAAAACAATTATCTGAAGATCTAAAAAATAAAATTTCCGCTGGAGAAGTAGTTGAAAGGCCTGCTTCAGTTGTAAAAGAGCTGGTTGAAAATAGTATTGATTCAGGCGCTGATGAAATTAAAGTGATTGTTGAAAAAGGAGGAAAACAATTAATTCAAGTCACTGACAATGGGTCTGGGATTAATAGTGATGAGCTACCAATAGCTTTTGAACGATTTAGTACGAGCAAAATAAACACTTTTGAGGATTTATTTAAAATTAATTCGCTTGGTTTTCGGGGAGAAGCACTTGCGAGTATTGCATCCGTCTCTGAAGTAAAAATTATTTCTAAGGTTGAGGATAGTGACGGATTTGAAATGCTAATAAAAAATGCAATTATAGGTAGTATAGAGCCAGCTGCAGCGTTAAAAGGTACAAGCATTACTATCCAAAATCTATTTTATAATACTCCTGCACGCAGAAAATTTCTTAAAAGTCCAAGAGTTGAATTTAGAAAAATTGTTGAAATGATTAGAAGATACGCATTATCAAATGCTTCTTTATCTTTTAGTCTAATTTCTGATCAAAGAGATATAATAAATTTAAAGAGTGAAAGTCTTGAAGATCGAATTGTCCATGTAATGGACCCAGCTTATAGAGATCAATTATTGCAATTAAATTATATAAAGGGGGATTATTCAATTGCTGGATATATTGGAAACTTAAATCTTGTTAGAACTAGACCTGGGGAACAATATATCTTTCTTAATGGTAGATTTATTAAAAATCGATTACTGAACTCTGCAGTTTATAATGCATATAAATCTATCCTCAATAGAGGTGAATACCCTTTCTTTGCATTAAATATAGTTTTACCTCATAATGAAGTAGATATTAATGTTCATCCAATGAAAATAGAGGTTCGTTTCAAAGATGAATGGCGAATTTATCATGTTATCAAATCTGCTGTTGAAGAAGCTATTCGTCCAATTTTAGACACAATCCCAGATTTTGAAAAACCTACTTTGGAAACAAAATTTGATTTCCCAACAACTTTTATACCAAAAGAAGGAGAAATAAATCCTAGTCAAGAGACCTTTGATTTAAACAGTTTATCTAATTCAGATATTAAATTTAATCCAGCCATTGATCGTGCTAAATCATATGCTTCTCAACTTGCATCTCGACCTGAACCAAATTCTGGCAAAGTGGATTTAGAAAATATTTGGCAAGTGCATTCAAAATATATTGTATCACCGATTACTAGTGGATTAGTCATAATTGATCAACATGTGGCTCACGAGAGAGTTCTTTTTGAAGAAGCAATGGCAGCTTTTGATAATAACCCAATGGCTGCACAAACATTGCTTTTTCCAGAAATAATGGATTTTTCACCGGATGAATTTATAAGTCTATTAGATGTATTACCTTACTTAGAAAAAATGGGGTTCCGAATTAAAGAATTTGGTAATAATACTATAATGATAGAGGCTATTCCTTCAGAAATGTCATGGGGTAATGAAAAAAATATTATCAAAGAAATACTTGACAATTTTTTAGTGAGTCAAAAGGAACATTCATCTTTTCAAGAAGCATTGGCAGCAAGTTTTTCTTGTAAGGCCGCTGTCAAGGCTGGAGATGTTTTAAACACCCAAGAAATGAAAGAATTGGTAAATCGATTATTTGGAACAAAACATCCTTACTATTGCCCACATGGGCGTCCTATTATTATACAGCTATCGATGGATGAGTTAGATAGAAGGTTCGAAAGAATTTAATTTTAATTTTATTAATGTATTAATTGTTTGAATAAAATCTTAACAATTATTGGACCTACTGCTAGTGGCAAAACAGAGTTTTCTGTTAAACTAGCTAAAAAACTCAATGCTGAAATTATAGGTTTAGATTCTAGACAAATTTATCAAGGACTAGCAATAGGTACAGCTCAACCTTCAATATTAGAGCAGGAGGGGATACCGCATCACTTAATCAATGTTATGTCTCCATCGACAACAGTATCTGCTGGTTCATATTCAGCTCTTGTTAGGAAGGCAGTCTTAGAAATTCAATTACGCTCTAAAACGCCATTAATATGTGGTGGAGCTGGATTGTATTATCGTGCATTGAAAAATGGTATCTTTGCTGGAAGCAAAACTGATAATAAAATAAGAAAAAAGCTAGAAGATGAATATAATGAAATTGGTTCTAAACGAATGTTGTCAAAATTAAAAAAGTATGATCCTGAATATGCCAAATCCATACATCCTAATAATAAAAAACGTTTAGTTAGAGCTTTAGAAATATTAGAATCTACTGGTATAGCGCCATCCATAAATTTTAGAGTTCAGAAAGAATTAAGTATCCCAAAATTAAATCTGTATACTATTTATTTAGAATGGGATCGTTCAGTACTCAAAGATCGTATAGCTAAAAGAACTAAAGTCATGTTAAAAAATGGTTGGGTAAAAGAAGTGGAAAAAATAATTAAAAATTATCCAAGAAAGCATTTACACCCATTAGACTCAATCGGATATCGTGAAATAATTTCATATTTAAAGGGTGAACTAACATTAGATTTATTAGAGGAAAAAATAATAATAAAAACACGTCAATTTGCAAAACGGCAGATTCAATGGTTTAAAAATGAAAAGATTGATCTATCAATCAATATGGATAATTTTGATATAATTAATATAAATGACATAGTAAGTAAAATAAAAAAAGATATATATTAATTAATTTTAATATTATTTTTTCAGAGCTTGTTCTTAAGTTAGAAAATCATGTATTTTTAAAAGTCTTTTAATCCGTTCCTGTGAGATGGTAAGGGCAGTAAATCAACCTCCTATTTTGATTTCAATGGAACGGAATCTATCTGTCAGGAGGTTTTTTATTATAAGGATATGCCTATGGCATCACCAAAAATAAATAATATAATGAATTCTGAATCAATTGATCGTTCTATTGTTCGTTTAGCTCATGAGATTTTAGAGCGGAATGATGGAGTAGATAAACTGATGCTCATTGGTATTCTTACTCGAGGTGAGTATCTTGCTAAAAGAATTCAGTCTTTAATTGAAAAAATTTCTGGCACAAAAACACCTATAGGCTTCTTAGATATAACTTTTCATCGGGATGATTTCCGTGATCGATTAGTTGTACCTCAAGTAAAAGGAACCGCTATCAATGATCCAATTGATGATAAAATTATTATCTTAGTAGATGATGTTCTTTTTACTGGAAGAACTATAAGGGCAGCTATGGATGAATTAAATGCTTTTGGTCGCCCACAAAAAATACAATTAGCTGTTCTAGTAGACCGAGGTCACCGTGAAATTCCAATAAAAGCAGACTTTGTTGGAAAAAACATACCAACTCACGAAGGGGAGCATGTAAAAGTTCTTTTAAAAGAAATTGATAAAAATGATAATGTGTTGTTAACTCAATCAAGGAATTAAAATTAATTATGAAACATAGGCATTTATTAGGTTTAAAAGATTATCCTGCTGATGATATTAAATCTATAATAGATACAGCTTTCAGTTTTAAAGAGGTACTTGAACGACCAATCAAAAAAGTTCCTTCCTTAAATGGTAAAACTATAGTAAACCTCTTTTTTGAAAATTCAACAAGAACTAGAATAAGTTTTGAGTTAGCTCAAAAACGACTTAGTGCTGATACAGTAAATTTTTCTGCTTCTACTTCAAGTCTGAAAAAAGGAGAAACTTTTAAAGATACAGCTCAGAATTTAGAAGCTATGAAAATAGATGCAGTTGTTATGCGGCATCCAACTCCTGGAGCACCTCTTCACTTAACCAAACATATTGATTCTATAGTAATAAATGCAGGAGATGGTACTCATGAACATCCTACTCAAGCAATACTTGACATGACAAGCCTTTATGAAAAGTTTGGTTATCTAAAAGGACTTAAAATTGCGATAATTGGTGACATCTCTCATAGTAGAGTTGCACTAAGTAATATATATGGACTTAAAACAATGGGTGCTGAAGTAACTTTATGTGGTCCGTCAACACTCATACCACCATTTATTGAAGATCTTGGTGTAAAAGTAAATTATAATATTGATGAAGTTATTGATTGGGCTGACGCATTGAATGTATTGAGAATACAACGTGAAAGAATGCATGGGGGTTTTTTACCATCAATTAGAGAATATAGAAATCTTTTTGGTATAACAACAGAAAGGTTATCTCAACATAAGAAAGAATTAGTTATTATGCATCCAGGTCCAATAAATAGAGGAGTTGAGATAGATAGTGCTGTAGCAGATAGTGATCAGGCTATTATTTTGAATCAAGTATTGAATGGAGTAGCTTCAAGAATGGCAATTTTATATCTTCTTCTAGGCGGTAAGCTTGGTGAGGGAAATGATTAATATGAATTTAACGAAATTAAAGAAACAAGTTCATTTAAGTGGCGGTCAAATTTTAGATCCTCTAGCTAAAACTATTACAAAAAAAGATATCTTAATCGAGAATGGTAAGATTAAAGCTTTTGGGAATGTTAAAACTAGTAAGTCAGTTCAAAAAATTGACTGTAAAGGTTTAATTATTACTCATGGTTTTTGTGATCTTCATGTTCATTTTAGAGAACCAGGTAGAGAAGATAAAGAAACTTTAGAATCAGGTTCTATGGCAGCTTTAGCTGGCGGTTTTACAAGAGTATGTGTTATGCCAAACACAAATCCACCAATTGATTCACCTGAAGTTATCCGCTATATTGTTGATCGTTCAGAAGAATGCCCAATTTATATTCATCCTATTGGTGCGATTACAAAAGGTCAAAAAGGAAATGAGCTGACAGAGATGGGTGCAATGTTAGCTGAAGGAGCTGTTGCTTTTAGTGATGACGGTTTACCAGTTACAGATAGTGCAATGATGCGTAACGCTTTAGCCTATGGAACAATGTTTGATATTCCTATAATTAATCATGCAGAAGATCTTTGTTTAAAACAAGATGGGGTTATGCACGAAGGAATTGTTTCAACAAATCTTGGATTACCTTCAAGCCCAGATTTAACAGAATCAAATATGGTTCATCGTGATTTATCATTAACTTTATTAACTGGTGGTAGGCTTCATGTCCCTCATGTTAGTTCATCTAAATCATTAGATCATATTCGTTTATCAAAAAAATCTAATGATAAAGTAACGGCAGAGGTCACGCCTCATCATTTATTTTTTACAGATAATGATCTCCAAGGTTTTGATACAAATTTGAAGGTGGCACCTCCAATTCGTACAATATCTGATCAAAAAGCTTTAGTTGAAGCAGTAAAAGATGGAACTCTTGATTGTATAGCCACTGATCACGCGCCACATACTATAGAAGAGAAAGAAAGCACATTTGATTTAGCTCCATTTGGAATGATTGGGCTAGAATCATGTTTCGGTGCTGTAAATAAAGTACTGGTCAAAGAAAATAATTTAAACTTATTGAACTTAGTTCAACTGTTAACAACTAAACCAAGAGACATTATGGGCTTTAATAATAATTTATTAGATATAGGTGTTCATGCGGAATTAACAGTTTTAGATCCAAAAGAAGAATGGATATTCTCAAGAGAGGATATTCAATCAAAATCAAAGAATTCACCATTTGTTGGACAAAATATGTATGGTAGAATAAAATTCACGATTAATAAAGGACATATCTCCAAATTATAACAAAATCTTATATTGTGATTTGTAGTTGACTATGATGAAAGTATTAATCTAATTTTGTTGGCTAATTTAGAGTCGAGAATTATGAAAACAAGATCATTAAAAGCAGCTGAAATACAAAAAGAGTGGTACATAGCCGATGCTGAAGGTAAAACTTTAGGTCGCTTTGCAAGTGAAATTGCTAAGATATTACGTGGTAAGCATAAACCAACATTTACGCCAAATTTAGATATGGGTGATTTTGTAATTGTAGTAAATGCAGATAAAGTAAAGTTATCTGGTAGTAAAGAAACTAATAAAACTTACTTTAAACACTCTGGCTATATTGGTTCAACCACTTTCACAAAGTTAGATCAAATGCGTAGGACTCATCCTGAAAGAATTGTTGAAAAAGCTGTTTGGGGCATGTTACCAAAAAATCGTTTGGGACGAGCCATAATTAAACATCTTAAAGTATATATTGGTGAGGATCATCCTCATTCTGCTCAACAACCAAAAATATTGGAAATTTAATGGCAAATGCAATTTATAATGCAGTTGGTCGACGAAAAGAATCAGTCGCAAGAGTTGTAATTTCACCTGGAAAAGGAGAAATAATTATAAATGGTAAACCTTTTAAAGACTATATCTGTCGTGAAAGCCTAGCCATTGTTGTTACACAAGCTTTAGATTTAACTGACCAAAGAGAATCTTATAATGTGTCTGTAAATGTAAAAGGTGGCGGGTTAAGTGGACAAGCAGGTGCTATAAGATTAGGTATTGCACGCGCTCTTAATGAGGTGAGTGCTGATTTCAGATCACCTTTAAAAGCTGCAGGCTTTTTAACTCGTGACTCAAGAGAAGTTGAACGTAAGAAATATGGTCAACCTGGTGCACGTAAAAAATTCCAATTTTCAAAGCGATAAAAATATGGCAAATATAAAATTTGATGACTTATTAGGTAGTGGTGCACATTTTGGCCATGTTACAAGGAAGTGGAATCCTAATTATAAACCTTATATCCTTATGGAGAAGAATGGGGTTCATATAATTAACTTGGATGAAACAATTCGCAATTTAAATAAAGCGCTTGAATTCATTTCATCTAAAGCAAAAAATAAAGGTGAATTCTTATTTGTTGGTACTAAGAAGCAAGCTCGAGATATTGTTCAACAAGAAGCTGATCGTTGTTCTATGTTCTATGTTGTTGAACGTTGGTTGGGTGGTACATTAACAAATTTTACTACTATTAAAAAAAGTATTAAACGTTTAAATCTTTTAGAAAAAGAAGGTTCTCGTATTTACGAAAATCAAACTAAAAAAGAAATTCAAATGCTCAATCGGGAGCGTATTAAACTTTCTGATCAACATCGTGGTATTAAAGATATGCGACGTTTACCTGATGCGATTATAATTGTTGATGCAAACCTAGAAACTACAGCTGTTAAAGAAGCTAGTGTACTAGGTATACCAATTATTGCATTAGTAGATTCAAACACTGATCCAAATCCAATTCAATATCCAATTCCTGCAAATGATGATTCTATAAGAACTATTCAATTAATTATGAAAGTTATTGCAGATCAAATCATGGAATCTTCAGGAAAAATACCTAAAACTCCAGTTGTAGTAGAAGACTCTAAAGTAGAAAACTCTAAAGTAGAAAACTCTAAAGTAGAAAACTCTAAAGTAGAAGACTCTAAAGTAGAAGACTCTAAATAGCAGATACTGGATGACTATTAATGCCAAAATAGTAAAAGAGCTTAGAGATAAAACTGGTGCTGGTATGATGGATTGTAAAAAAGCTCTACTAGAAACTGATGGAAACTTAGAAAAAGCAGTTGACCATTTAAGAAAAACAGGTATTGCGAAAGCTGAAAAAAAAGGTGAAAGAACTGCTAAAGAAGGTATAATCTTCTCTTATATTCATCAAGGTGGACGTTTAGGTGTTCTTATTGAACTGAACTGTGAAACAGATTTTGTTGCAAAAACTGATGGTTTTTCTGAACTAGCACATAATTTTGCTATGCAAATAGCTGCTACAAATCCTTTATCTATCAAACGAGAGGATATTGATGAGTCATTACTCAAAAGAGAAAAAGCAATATTTTTAGATCAAGCCAAAGCGTCAGGGAAACCTGAGAATATTTTAGAAAAAATAGTTGATGGTAGAGTTGAAAAATTTTATGCTGAAGCTTGTTTGCTTGAACAACAATTCATTAAAGATTCTGATAGAAAAGTTATTGATCTTTTAACTGAAGCAGTATCAACATTAGGTGAAAATATAATTATTAATCGTTTTATTCGCTACGCTATCGGCGAATCTTGACTTAACACCCAATCACAGTAAAATAATGTCAAAACCAGTTTACAAGCGTATCCTACTTAAATTAAGTGGCGAAGTGCTTGCTGGAGATCAAGGTTTTGGTATCGACCCTATAAAAGCTAAGCAATTAGCAAATGAAATTAAATCTATTCATGAAATGGGTGTAAGTATAGCTTTAATTATTGGTGCTGGTAATATATTTCGTGGTATGGAGGCAGCAAGCAAAGGTATGGAACGTGTTACGGGTGACTATCTCGGCATGCTTTCAACTATTATAAATGCAATTAGTGTACAAGATGCTTTAGAAAAAGTAGGTGTTGAAACAAGAACTTTATCAGCAATTACTGTAACTAAAATAGCTGAACCTTATATCAGACGTCGTGCCTTACGTCATTTAGATAAAAACCGGTTAGTTATTGTTGCTGGTGGAACAGGCAATCCTTATTTTACTACTGACACTGCAGCCGCTCTTAGAGCAACAGAATTGCAAGCTGAAGTACTTTTAAAAGGTACCAAAGTGAGTGGAGTTTATGATAAAGATCCTGTTCTAAATAAAGATGCAATTCCTTTTAAGGAAATAACATATTCTGATGTTTTAACCAAGAATCTACGAGTTATGGATTTGACAGCTATTACACTATGCAAAGAGAACTCAATGCCAATTCGTGTATTTAATATTAACAATGAGGGTGATTTGAAAAAAGTTATTGTAGGTAATAAAATTGGTACTTTAATTAGAGACTAATTATGCTTAAAGATATTTATAATAATGCTATTCAAAAGATGGATCAAGCATTGGAACATTCTAGAACTGAATTATCTAAAGTACGAACTGGCCGTGCAAATCCAGATTTACTAAATTCGATTATGGTTGAATATTACGGTTCTTTGATGCCTTTAAATCAAATTTCTACTGTTACTATTCCAGAGCCTAGACTAATTACTCTTCAACCTTTTGAAAAAACATTAATTCCTGTTATTGAAAAAGCTATAATGGACTCCAAACTTGGTCTTACAGCAAATAATAACGGAAATTTAATTTTAGTACCTATTCCTGCTTTAACTGAAGAACGTCGTAAAGATTTAATTAAATATGTCCATCAACTCATTGAAGATGGTAGAGTTTCAATCAGAAATATTCGTCGCGATATTCTACATGAATTAAAAACTTTTGGTGAGATTGAGCATATTTCTGAAGATGAAATTCATAGACAAGAAACCGAAATTCAAAAATTAACTGATAATTATGTATCTTTATTAAATACATTACAGGAAAATAAAGAAAAAGACCTAATGGATTTTTAATTTTAATCTCTTATTTAAAGATTTAATTATAAAAAAAGCTCTGATA
>CAJJBS010000001.1 GCA_905182385.1 Fidelibacterota bacterium TCS55 | reverse complement strand
CTGTATTAGTGCTAATGCACATGCACTAGCTCGTTATGCTGCTTTATGTCAGTCTAATGATATTGTGCCAATTGTTGAACCTGAAATTTTAATGGATGGGACTCATGATATTGATGATAGTTTTGTAGTAACCGAAGAAGTTTTGCATAGAGTATTTTTTGAACTTTATTCTCAAGGTGCGAGTCTAGAACAAATGGTTCTAAAACCTAGTATGGTTTTATCAGGCTATGATGCTAATGATCGCGCAAGTGTTGATGAAGTAGCAAATGCAACACTACAATGCTTTTTTAGATCTGTACCAGCAGCAGTTCCAGGTATCGCATTTTTATCTGGAGGGCAAAGTGATGTGGATGCTACAGCACATTTAAATAAAATGAATCAGATATTAGAAGACAATAAAATTTGGAATCTAACTTTTTCATATGGTCGTGCATTACAACAACCAGTGCTTAAAGCTTGGCAAGGTAAAGAAGAAAATGTTGAAGCTGCTCAGGAAGCATTTTTAAATAGAGCAAAATTAAACGGACTTGCTTCAGAAGGTAAATATTCGAGTGATATGGAGTAATTAATTATAATTCGTTTGTAAGACAGTGAATGGCACCACCACTTAGACGAAACTGAGTGGTAGGTACTGTAATATGCATTACTTTTAATTCTTTGAGAAGTGGAGCAACTTTATTTGAACGAAATCGGGTCGGTCCAATTAGGTAACCAGGTAGTGGTTGGCAATTAACAGCAAATTCACCAAGCTCGTTTTTAGTACCTATAGCATCTTCAGGTTCAACTTCGACTAATTCAATATTTTTTCTCTTTGCTAAGGATCTTATACTATCTACTGAATCAGTTTCCATTAGCGATGTACACGCAATCATAGCTGCTAATCTATTTTCTTTGTTTAAAACTGGTGTAAATAAAGTATCGAGATGAAAAGCTTTTGATTTGATAATCACTAATTCATCTATATTAAATTCCTCAGCAACCCATTCGGCACCCTTTAAATTATTTCTGCATACACCTGAAAATAAAATTTTATCTTTAGGACAAAGATAAAACTCACCACCTTCAGCAGTTGCACTAGAACCTTCTGGAAAACGAATTGTTTTATATCCCATAGACTCTAACATAGCCTGCATAATATCAGCTTCAATTTGGCGTGCTTCTTCACTGAATTTTGATATAATAATTTTTCCATTTTGATCGCTGACAAAAAGATCGCGAACAAATACGAAATCATGTTGTCGCTGATCTATGTTTTGTTTATCTAAAAAATAAGGAAAATCAATTTCAACAAGATCAATAGGTAGTTGAGTGAAAAGTTGAGTTAGCATGTACATTTCAATTTGGACTAATTCTTGATTAGGGACTACACCTTGCTTCATTGCAGGATTATTTTTATATATAGGTGTTCCATGACCCCACCAGTCATGTTTTGGTAGATGTGAAATAAGAATTTTCATTTTCTATATTGTTAACTTAAATACAAGAGTATAAGAGGGTTCCCATTTACCATCAATTTTCACATTTACATATTTATAAAATATAGTTGGTTTACCAATTTTTGTTTTTGGTAAATCAAATCCAAATGCTGTCCAGTTTATATAATAATTCCAGGTTTTTGGAGCAAAAAAGAATTCTTCACTAATAAAAGGGGTGATTTTTAAAGACGTTATTGGCCTAAGAGCTTTAAATTGAATTCTACTACGGTTTCGTATTTCATCATTTTTACCATCACGAATGCGATAATCCATACGACTCCTTAGCTGTATTTTGATTTTTTGATTATTGATAGCTTTAAGTATTTCAAGTTGAGGCCTTTGTTCTAAATTCCAATTATTATCTTTGAATCTATACTGAGCTCTATACTTAAGTCCAATAGTCCATGTCGGTATTATTGGATAATGAATCCCAAGATCTAAATGTTTATGAAAAAATCCAGTTTCATTAACACGTCCATCAAAATCAAAAGTAAGTGTAGAAGAGCCTAAAGGCTTTTTAATAACTATTTTATCTTGATGATTGATTTGACTAAAAATAGTCGTTAATGAAATCGTCAATAATAATAATTTTTTATACATCTATAATTTCATAAACTTTATCTTTGAGCCCAAGTTTTCATTATCGGTCATTAAAATTAAGTAATCTTTATTAAACATAAGTGCATCAACTTTTTGTTCTTTGATGATAGCAATTGGTTGAATTAGATCAGGATGATTAGGTTTAAATAAACCAGCTGGACTAATCTTTCCTAGCTGATAGAGCGCAGATATAAATGGCCCATAATTACCAGGATCAGAAGTAGCAACTGTCCATAAGTTTCCATCTTCATCTAAGGCTAAGTCTGAAATATTTCTTTTATGTTTTTTTGGCTCAGGCAAATCAAAAGTAAACTGATTTATATCATAAAAAGTTTTATTTTTTTTATTAAAAAAAGAAGTAAATAGAGTAGATAGTCTTGAATCAGAACCTCTATCACCATAAATAAATAAAAGTCCTTGTCCCGATGAAAAAATGGTAAGTCCTTCTAAATTCATTTTTGGCTTGATTAGTGGTAGGGTAAAGGTATGAATTACTTCAACACGGAAATCTTTAGGATCAATGCTTATTTCAAAACATTTTCCACCACTCTCCATAAGTATATAACGGTTTTTTACTCCAGGTACTTGTATAGAAGCTTCAAGGTCATTGGGTAATTTTATTTCTGGCCAAATTAAATTTTTAATTTTTAGTTCTTGATTAATATAACTTATACGAGCCTGATCTTTTCTTTTATTATCATGGACAACTAAAAACCCATCTTTGAATTTTGAAACTCCACTAATTGAGTATTCCCGTTTGTCATGAATTGTTTCCCAATTAGAGTTTTGCGGGGAAACTATAAAAAAGATTGTAGTAAGAATTAGCTTATTCATTTTTAGGCAAGTGATTAAGGTCCATAAGAAATTTACGTTCTATTTCTTTAGCCATTTTTTACTTTCAATATATAGATAAAAGTAGATGTAAGTATCCCTGGATAGAAGGGTTCAATATTAAATGGATAATTACCTAATAATCCACCAGATATTATCCAGAGTATACTTACCAATGCAGGACAAACCATCATAAGAATTATTCCATTTTTAAATTTGTTATTAAATGATAAAAGAAATGGTATCACAAGTCCTGGTACAATAATAGATCCTAAGTTATACCACAGTTTTACAACTGAGGGTATACTGAAAGCTAAAGTAAGTGCAATAAAACTAGTTACCAAAAGACCTTTATGAATTAACTGCGTAGATTGATTATCCCACGAATCTTTTTTTGAAGAATTGGTTTTTATTTGCCATAAAATATCTCTTCCAAAAGTAATTGCACTGATCATTCCTAGTGAATCTATTGTTGACATAATAGTGGCTAGTAGACCTGTAATAAAAATGCCGTAAGCAATAGGAGGTAGCACTAAAGCTGCTAGATTAGGGTAAGCAAATAATGGATCAGTACCAGTTAACATTGCTTTAGCATAGAGGCCAGTTGATAAAGTTAAAATATCAAATAAAAACCAAAATATTATTGAAATAACAATTCCTTTTTGTGCAGTCTTAGGTGATTTTGCTGCTGCACAGCGTTGATAAAACCCAGGATCTACAAATGTCCAGATTGCAATGAAGAACCAAACAAAAATATACTGAATAGAAGCTCCGCCAGTTATATTTAAATGTGATTTTGGTAATGAACTAACAAGTTCAGAGTAGCCACCAAATGCTTTTATTGAATATATTAATAAAAGTACAAAGCCCAAGAACATGAATCCAAATTGGAGTTTATCCGTTCGAACTATTGCTTTAAATCCTCCTATAAAAATGTAACTCATACTTATAGTAGTTGCTACTATTAAAGAAATCCCAAATGATAAGCCCGTTATAAATTGAAGTAGAATTCCGATGCTAAGGATATATGGAGCTGGACTAGCAAGTGCTAAAATATATAAAGCACTGATAATTCCTGCAGTTTTACCATATCTATTATGAAATTGATCTGGAAGTGAAATAAATTTTGATTGATTAATTTTTCCAGCAATGAAAAGTGCAAATAATAGTGCGAAAATATAATAAGGTAGCGAAAAGATAAACCAGGTTTGCACTCCGAAGTTGTATGTATTCTCTCCTATTCCAAGTATACCTCCATACCATGTAGCAACTAAAGTAACAACAAAACCAGGAAGACTAAGTTTTCTTCCAGCTAATAAGTATTCTTCTGGATCTTTGTTAGAATAATTGGATCGAATAAAGCCTAAAAAGACTAATGCCCCTAAATAGATTATAATTACAGATACGTCAAGCCAGTGCATTAATTAACTTTCAAAATGATTTCTAAATACAAGTATCGGGCCAGAAGAATTCACTTCAAATTGTTCAGCTAACGATTGATTTGAAATAGCTTTAGAAGAAGGATTTAATTCTGAGTTATTTATTGGATACTTGAGATTTCTTATTGAAACAATCGTCTTGAAATTTTTTACAAACAGTGATACGTTATTACCAGGAGTTGAACTAAATATTCTTTTACCCTTATGGCAAGTTATAGTTTGGTGATCTGTAACCATTTTTAATTCTAGTTTATCATAGTAATCAAATAATATATAATGATTGGCTATGGTCATATCTTCGCGTAGTCCAGTTGCCCCAAGTATAGTTAGCTTTTCAATATTATTTGCAATGACCCAGTCTAAAGATTTTTCAAGGTCAGTATTGGATTGATTTGTATCATGAACTATTAACCCCTTAAATTCCACATTACTATCCATTGAATCTAAATCACCAATAATAATGTGCGGCATCAAACCTAAACTTTCTAGTTTATTAATTGCACCATCGGTACAAATAACAGTTCCTGCATTCTCTAGAATTTCAAGTGGAGTTGAGCTTGATGGAAATAAGCCATTGGCTAAAATAATAACCGGAGATTTAAATAAACTTTTCATTTTCTAAGTTCAAATTTATGATTTATAGGTTCACAAAACACAAGAAAGCCTAATTAAAAAAGATGGATAAAGTAATTTCAAAATATTCTGACCATCCTTTAAGAAGTTGGTTCATAAAGCAAAGTCTTGATTTTCCAATAAGAACTATTATTTTTTCTATATTGGTAACATTATTTGCTGCTTCTGGGTCTCGATTTTTTATTATTGATGATGATATGTTAAAAATTTTACCTAAGGACCTTGATTCAAGAGTATCATGGGATTTAATTCAAGATGAATTTGGTAGTACAGAGGTCATATTTGTAGCCTTTGGAAAAGAAGGTGAATCTATTTTTAATCCAGCGGCAATGGCGACTTTATGGGATTTAACTAAAGCTTTAGAAGGAACAAATCAAGTGGAAGAGGTTATCTCTATTTCTTCAGCCACACGAATGGACAATAATGATGGTTTTATGGTGATTGATGATTTGCAATCTGATAGAAATCTCACTCAGAAAGAAGTTGACAAAATTGATCAATATCTTGAAAAAAACCCAACTATTAAGAAACGCTTTATAAGTGAAGATAATCAATATTTTTTAGCGACAATTCAGCCTTATGAAAGTGGTGCTTTAAATACGTTTAGAGATTCAATAACAACTATTTCCAGCCCAATATTAAATGAGTATGAAATACATTATGGAGGCCAGGCTTATCTAACAGGAACTATGCCGGAATTAATCCGTGAGGATGTTCTTGGACTTGCAAAAATAGGTGTTTTAATAATGACTATAATTTTACTTGTGAACCTTCGAAGTATTGCTGGTGTTGCAATGGTGCTTATGCTTATTGGCCTATCTTTGGTAGCAATGATTGGAGTAATGGGGTGGGTTTATCATTTAACAGGTTCTGATAGATTTCTTTTTACTCTAGCCAACACATCCATGCCTATTATTTTATTAACAATTGCTAATTCTGATGGTGTTCACGTTATTTCTAAATTTTTTAAAGAACTTAGATTGAAACAAGATTCACGTAAAGCTTTAGCCTCCACGATGGATTCTCTTTTAATACCAATATTCCTAACTAGTATTACAACCATAGCTGCCTTTGCAACTATGATGGTATCGCCGATAGAGCCATTATTTGGTTATGGAATAATTATTGGAGCTGGAATTGCTTGGGCTTGGTTTTTAAGCTCTTTATTACTTCCTGCTGTTATTAGTTTAAAAAAATGGGATAACAAATCTATGGCTATAAGTAGAGCCAGTGTATTTGAAAACATAATTAAGAAATTAGGTAAAATAGTATTAACTCATCCTAAATACGTTTTTACAGTTGGTGTTGCTTTTGTCATTGTTGGTTGTTCAGGTTTATCAAAAATTATTGTAGATGTGAATATGGTTAATTTTTTTAAGCAAGGGACTGAAATCCGTGATTCAATGGATTTTTTAGATGAAAAAATGGCAGGTACTGTAGACATTAGAGTAAGGGCTGAGGGTGATATGAAAAATCCTGAAATATTATCAAGTATGCGAAAGCTACAAGAGATTATGGAAGAAGATGAAAAAGTATCAACAAGCTTTTCAATCGCTAATGTAGTTGAACAAATGCATCGAACCGTAATGGATGATGATCCAACTTATGAGGTAATCCCAGATAATAGAGAAAAAGTAAATAATCTTTTCACAATGTATTCTATGTCAGGCGATCCAGATGATTTTTCTTCAATGGTTGATTATGAGTATAGAATTGGATTAATCACAGCTTTCTCAAAAGTGATGTCAACTATTGAGATCTTTGACTATGTAGAAAAAATGAATCGCGAAGTTAAATTACTTAAAGCTTCAGATTTAGATCTCGAATTCACAGGTATGATTGTAATATTAAGAGATCTAGTTGAGATGATTGTATCTTCATCCATTTTGAATATTGTATTTTCATTAATTATAATTGGCATTCTTGCATCTCTTTTTTTTAAAAGAATATTATGGGGATTACTTGCTGTCGTCCCGCTATTTTCAGCAGTTATAATTAATTTTGGGTTTATGGGATATTTTGGCATAGAGTTAAGTCATGTTACAGCTTTACTTTCTTCAATAATTATTGGAGTAGGGGTTGATTTTTCAATTCACTACATATGTCAGTTTCGCCGTTTATCACGAACACTTGATTCAAGTAAATTAAGTCAAGAGGTTATAGATGATGTTGGTTATCCAATTATTTTAGATGCTGGTTCAAATATGGGGTTTGGAGCATTGCTTTTTTCAGTATTCCTTCCAATTCAAAATATAGGAGGACTTATGGTTTTTGCAATGGTTTCAACATCAATAGGAACACTTACCGTTCTTGCTGCTTTATCAGAATTGCTAAAACATAGACTAATTGAAAAGGGTGCTTCTTGAAGATGAAAACTTTTTTAATATATTTTTATAGTGTTTTTCTTTTTGGTCAAACGGGGCTTGAAGTTGCTAAAATGGTCGATAATAGGAAGAAACCTAAAGATCAATCAAATATAACTAAAATGATTTTGACCAATTCAAAAGGTAAAAAAAGAATAAATATAATTAAGTCAAAGTCTATGGATAGTAATAAGAAGCAAATTATGTGGTTTATAGAGCCAAAAGATGATAAAGGTGTATCGTTCCTTAAAATTGAGAATCAAGGTAAGGACGATGAAATGCGTATGTGGCTACCGGCTTTTAAAAAAGTTAGAAGAATCTCATCAAAGAGAAAAGGAGATTCATTCATGGGGTCTGATCTTAGTTATGAAGATATGAGCAGTCGTAAAATAGATGAACATAAATATTCTCGACTTGAAGATCAGGTAGTTAATGACAAATTATGTTATCAATTAGAAGTCATACCAAATGAAAAAGCTAGTTCATCTTATTCAAAGCATCTATCTTGGATAGATCAATCTACATTGATGATTATAAAAGAAGAGTCTTATGATAAGCGTGGTGAGCTAAAGAAGACAAAAAAGTTTTATAATACAGAGTTAAAAGGTTACTCGGTAATGGAACGTGTCTTTGTTAAAGATGTACAGAAAAAACATTCGACAGAAGTTACATTTGAAGGATTAGAAGTCGATTCAGGTATTAAAGAAAGCCTTTTTCAGGAGAAAAATTTAAAAAGGTTACCAAGAAACTAATTTTGAATAATTTTATAATTTTAATGAAAAAACTTATAATTTTATTAGTGATTTCTTTTTCTAATGCTCAAATTAATTATTCTGGTGAAGTTGCTATAAAATATATGAATCGAACTTCTGATAAATCAGAAATAAATCTGCCCTATCGAATGATTTCATTTAATTTAGGATATACTCTAGGAGCAATTGATATTAATACAGTTTCAGGTATTGAATATCGAAATAAACCAGCAGAGTCTAGCTATATTTTAAGAGAAGCATATTTAGCTTATTATCCTGAATGGGGAGAAGTGAAACTTGGGAAACAAATTCATGCATGGGGTAGCGTTGATGGTAATAACCCAACTGATAATTTAAATCCTTATGACTATTATTATCTTTTTAAGATTGGAGAAGGAAGAAAAATTGGAGTCTTTTCATTCTCAACAAAATTTTATTTTGGGAATTCAAATTTTGAGGCGGTAATAATCCCAAAATACGAAAAAAATAGATTTCCTTATGGAGAAAAAGATTTTCCATTATCTTCACCAGTTGAACCTCAGATTGAATATCCTGTAAAAAATGAATTTGAATTTGGATTTCGCCTTCAAACGCCATTAGGAGAAAGTGATTTAGGGTTATCAATTTTTAAAGGGAATGACCGGTTACCTACTGTTATGGCTGCTAATGTTATATTCGAAAATAATAATGATTATCA